>JAOUNK010000351.1 GCA_029881015.1 Gammaproteobacteria bacterium
ACCCGGTGATAATTCATTACGGGACCGGCGTGTGCCGGGTCCAGTTGCGCCTTGAGCAGACCGCCGCCGAGTGGCGCAAGCACACCGGCTACAAGCAGGACTGACTTGGATGTTAGTTTCTTGGGCATGGGACGGCCTCCCGGGCAATAGGGCCGAGTGTACCTGACTCGACGCCTCGCTCGGAAAGTGTCGACCCCGGCCCGGCAAAACCCGGACGAACCATACGGGCGGCAAGCGGTCCGAATGAGGAACCCAACAGTATCGAGCAGACCCATGAAAACAAACCTCGCCCGGCTATTCTTGCTTCTCGCCATCCCTGCAGCCGCGCTCGCCGGCGTCGAAGCCTCACCCACGACGCCACCTGCCTGGTTCCTCGAGGAAATCGCCACTCTCACTGCCGACGGCGGGCGCTGGGTTACGGACAACTCCGCCTACAAGAACGAGAACGAGCCGTTCGAGGCCTATGGCATGGAGTGGTCGTCCTCGTTTGACGGGGTGACGATGACGGGACGCCTGTTCGGGATCAAGGACGGTGCGGAGACCGGCAACTTCTGGGAGTTCCGGCAGTACTGGCATCCGCAGGAAAGGCGCTCCGTTCTGGAGCAGTTTGGATGGGGTGGCGTCGTCGGCATCGGCACGTCGTGGCGCGAAGGCGAGACGACGAAGTCCCGGCAGACGTTCTACGCCCCGGATGGAACGGCGAGCGAGACCGGCCATGCGAGTTCGTTCCCCGACGCCAGGACGCACATCACCGAGAGCTTCGATATCGTCGACGACACATGGAGCCCGCGACGCAAATACGTGTGGCAACTCGTGCCCGGAACCGATCCGTAACCTGGCTTGAGCAGTTCCATTTGCCAACGGTGAATTAAGACTTCAGACTTGCGGCAGCAATCAGCTTCGCAACCCTGAGGACTCCCCGTATGTGCCGTTGGCTGGCCTATTCTGGCGCTCCGATTCTTCTCGATGAAGTCCTGTTCAAGACGGATCATTCCCTCATCGACCAGAGCCTGCGCGCATTGGACGCGATCAATACAACCAATGGCGACGGATTCGGTATCGGCTGGTACGGCACGCGCGACGTGCCGGGCGTCTACAAGGATATTCGGCCCGCCTGGAACGACACCAACCTGCAGGCGCTGGCCGCACAAATCGAGTCGCCGATGTTTCTTGCGCACGTTCGCGCAACGACCGGCTCTCCGGTACAGCGAACCAACTGTCATCCGTTCGCTCACGATAAGTGGTTGTTCCTCCATAACGGTCTCATCAACGAGTATGACCGCGTGCGACGCGACCTGGCGTTCGCGATTTCACCCGAGCTGTATCACCTGATCCAGGGGACGACCGACTCTGAGCTCATGTTCCTGCTCTCGCTGAGTTTCGGTATGCAAGGCGATGTAAAGACCGGCCTGGAGCGCATGGCGGGACTCGTGGAGCATGTTGCCGCGCAACACAACGTGACCGACGCCCTGCAAATGACGCTGGGCGTCAGCGATGGCGAGTCACTCTACGCGGTACGTTACTCAACGGCGGGCAAATCGCGCTCGCTGTTTCACAGCGCAAGTCGCGACGTCACGATGGAAATCGCACCTGCAGCAGGTCGTTTCTCGAAGGACGCGCGGGCCATTGTCTCCGAGCCGTTGAGCGCCCTGGAATCCGACTGGGTTGCCGTGCCGGAAGCCAGCTTCCTGACCATTACCAAGGGCAAGATCACTTGCGAGCCTTTCGCGCCTCTGGCGCCCTGATCCGTGCAGCCGACACCGCATGGCGATCGCCGAAACGGCCTGCTTGCTGCGCTGCTCTGTCTTTTTTTCGGCGTGACGCGCGGGAACATGAGCGGACCGGCTAGACCGTACTGCCGAGGGCGACCCTGATCGCTTCCCCGTTGACGCCGCTCGCCTCCTCCGACGCCAGGAAACCGATGACCGCAGCCACTTCTGCCGGCGTCGCAACACGCCGGGGTGGATACAGTGCCGCACGTTCCGCCCACACCTCATCCGTCGAAACGCCGCGGTCCCGCGCCTCATGACGCGCAGATCGCTCCGCCATCTCGGTTCGCACCCAGCCCGGTAGAACCGCGTTCGCGGTAATGCCGAACTCACCGGCGTCCACGGCCACGGAGCGCATGAGACCCAGCAAGCCATGCTTTGAACTGTTGTAGGCACTCCCGGCGTATTCCGGTACCAGGCTTGCCGTTGAGCCCGTATAGACCAGTCGGCCGTATTGCCTTTCGATCATGCCGGGCAAGACCAGCCGCGACAGGTGAAACGGCGCGTCCAGGTTGACCCGCATGGTCTCCTGCCATGCATCTTTGTCCTGCTCCCAAACCACGCGTTCGTGGGCCGAACCGATACCGTGGTTGCAAATCAGGATATCGATGTAACCAAGGTGTGCTTCGGCTTCGCTTACCGCTTGTAGACAACCTTCCGGCGTTCCCAGGTCCGCGGCGACGAACGCGTGGCCGCTATTCCCCAGCTCGACGACGTTCCTTGCCACGCACACGACGTTCGCGCCACGAGCGGCGAGCAAATCGGCGGTGACCCGCCCGATCCCGCGACCACCTCCGGTGACCAGCGCATTGCGGCCGTCTACTCCCGACATCTTCGGCATTCCCTGGTTATTGGCTTCGACAAGAGGATGGCCAATAAACCGGTCTGCGGCAACTCCGAATTGCCAGGGCTTCTCGGTGAGCGCAAATTAATGGCAGCGTCTCTTACAGGCGCGAAACGGAGTTGAGAATGAACACCGTCAAGCTGATCTACGATTCCGATCACCACGTCACTGCCGTCAAAGACCCGCAGCACAAGATCATTTCCGTCGACTGCCCCCACACGGGTGACGGCGAGGAATTTTCGCCCGCAAACCTGCTCAGTATCAGCCTGGGCAGTTGCATGCTGTTATCCATCGGCGTGGTCGCCAATCGCGCGAAGCTGGATCTGAGCGGAACCACGGTGACGGTACGCTTCAAGGAAGTCGCCGATCCGTTCCCGCATGTCGCTGCGATTCACTACGTCATCGATATTCCGCACCATTTTTCGGCCGTCGACAGGCGGCGCATCGAGAATGCCGCGGACCTGTGCCCGATAAAGACCAATATCGGGGACAACACGGAGATCATCGTAAAGTTCAGGTACGCGAAAGCCGAAGCGGCCTGAGGCGTCCGCCTAGCACTCCCGTAGTTTGCGGGTCAGCGCGAGCAGGCGCTGCTTGTATTCGGCGTCTTTTTCCGGCGTGTACTCGCGCCGGATTTCGGCATCGATCAGGTCGATCTCATCGCGGTAGCGTTTCTTGCAGGCCGATCTGCGTTCCCCCGATCGCTCGTCCACATGTGTGTCGTCTGTATCGGGCAGCTCGGCTACTGCGTTCTCGGATTGCACCGGTTCCGTACTCTCCTCCGGCTCGTCGCTCTTCGCAGGAACCTCGTCCTTGCACGGCAATTGTGAATACACGACACCGCCATCGGCGTCCTTGCACTGGTGGATCGTTGTCTGTGCGAATGCAA
>JAOUNK010000051.1 GCA_029881015.1 Gammaproteobacteria bacterium
GCAGCCGTGACCGGGCCGGACACGCTCATCGCCCTGCAAGACGCGGCGCGCGCAATACCCGTAACCGATGCACTCGTCAGCTACATCCAGGCGCTGGTCCGCCACACGCGCGAGTCAGCGGATATCGATATCGGCCTGTCGCCACGCGGCGCACAGGCGCTGGTCGCCGCAGCACGCGCGCATGCGTACGTAGAGAACCACTCTGGCGTTTACCCCGATGACGTGCAGGCGGTGTTCGCGTCTGTCGCGGGCCACCGACTCAAACCAGCCGGCAGCACTCGATTCCGCAGCCCGGCAGAGCTATGCCAGCATGTCCTCGATTCCGTGGCCATTCCCTGATCCGCGCGGACTAGTAACGTCGCTCAGGACGCGCGCCAACCAGCGCGTGCGGCGCTGGGCGCGAAAACGCCAGGGCACCGATCCGGACACGACGACCTTGGGCTCGGGGCGCGTCTACATTCTCCCGACCGGGGTGGGCCTGCTTTTCGGCCTCATGGCGTTCGCCATGCTGCTCGGATCGATGAACTACAACAACAACCTGTCGTTCGTACTGACGTTTTTCCTGATCGGCGTGGGTTTCGTCGCAATGCACCAGTGCCAGCGTAACCTGGTCGGTCTCGAGCTGACGTTTGCGGGCGCAGACCCGGTTTTCGCCGGCCAGTCCATGCGCTTCCGCATCGCCGTCACCAACCGCTCCAAGAGCGCACGCTACGGCATACGCCTGTATG
Source organism: Gammaproteobacteria bacterium (assembly GCA_029881015.1). Lineage (GTDB taxonomy): Bacteria > Pseudomonadota > Gammaproteobacteria > Steroidobacterales > Woeseiaceae > UBA1847. The sequence goes on from JAOUNK010000051.1 coordinate 729, forward strand.
CACCGGATACCTACAGCGACGTCCACGATCTCCAGCCCGGTGAGAGCAAGGTCTTCGTCCTGCCGGTACCGACCGACGAACGTGGCTGGATTTCCCTTGACCGCTTCGGCGTACGCACCCTGTTCCCGTTCGAACTGTTTCGTTCGTGGGCCTGGTTGCACATGAACATCCGCGGCCTCGTGTATCCCGCGCCTCTGAACAGTGCGCCGCAGCCGCCACCGACCATGGTCGCGCACGGGCACCGGCAGCATGACGCTCGCGGTGAGGAAGACTTCGCCGGCCTGCGCAGGTACCACGAGGGCGACTCGCCACGGCACGTCGCGTGGAAGGCTTATGCCCGTAGCGGGCAGCTACTGTCCAAGCAATTCGCCGGTGCCGACACGAGCAGCCAGTGGTTCGACTTCAACGAGATCGCCGCCGTCGACGTCGAAAAACGCCTGTCTATCCTCACCCGCTGGATCGTGGATGCGGACCGCACGCTCGAAGACTACGGGCTCCGGGTGCCGGGCACCGAATACGAGCCCGCGCACGGCGAGCGGCACCGGCAAAAGTGCCTTGAAGCACTCGCGCTGTTCGCCAGCGGGGACGCCTGATGGCCCGGCCCCGCGGCACGGACGGTTCACTGCTATCCAGCCTCCCCTGGACGCTCGCCGCGCTACTGATCTCGCTCGCGCCCCACGTGCCGTTCATTCCGCTGTGGATCACGGCGGCATTCGCCGGCTGCGCGATATGGCGTTACGTGATCGAGACACGCCGCCTGACCTTGCCCGCGACATGGCTGCGCGCTGCGCTCGCGCTGGGCTGTTTCCTCGGCGTGCTGGCTACCTACGGAGCGATCAGCGGTGTCGGACCCGGCTCCGCCCTGCTGGCAATAATGGCGTCGCTCAAGCTGCTGGAAACGCGCAAACGCCGCGACCAGTTCGTCCTGTTGTTCCTGTCGATATTCCTCGTGATGTCGTCCCTGCTGCGCGAGCAGTACCTCTGGTCGCTGCCCTATATGCTGGTGAGCATCCTCGTGATCATGACGGCGTGGCTGCGCATGTCTGCCGGCCGCTCCCAGACCGCACGCCAGAGTTTCGCCACGGGCGGCCGCTTGCTGGCGTACGCGGCGCCACTGGCGATCGTCATGTGGGTATTTTTTCCGCGTATCTCAACGCCCTTCTGGGCAGTGCCGATAGACACAAGCCAGGCGTCCTCAGGGCTGAGCGACACGATGAGCCCGGGCGACATCAGCGAGCTCTCCATGTCCGACGCCGTCGCATTCCGGGTTACGTTCGATGGTGCCATTCCCGAGCCACGGGATCGCTATTGGCGCGGGTTGGTACTGACGCGCTTCAACGGCCGCACCTGGTCGGGTCGCGAGCCGAGCATCAGTCGCAGCGCCCACGACCAGATCCAGTTCGGCGGGAATCGCATTGACTACGAGGTCACGCTGGAACCCACGCGGCAACAGTGGTTGTTTGCCCTGGACATGCCGTACACGTGGTCCGTGTCGCAGAGCTTCATGGGGCCGGAACAACAACTGGCCCGCAGCACCCCGATCGACCAGCGCATCAACTACAGCGCGACGTCCTACACGGACTATCGCGTCCAGACCGACCTCTCACGGCAATACCGGATCTGGTACTCGGGACTGCCGGAAGGCAGCAATCCGCGAACGGCGGCGCTCGCGCGGCAGATACGCGCAGCCGCCGGCTCCGACAGGGCCTATGTCGAGGCTGTCCTGAAGAAACTCAACGAGGAAGAGTACTACTACACGCTTGAGCCGCCCCCGTTGGGCAGTAATCCCGTCGACCGTTTCCTGTTCGACACCCGCCGAGGCTTCTGCGAACACTATGCATCGGCATTCTCGGTCATGATGCGCAGTGTCGGTATTCCGACGCGCATCGTCCTTGGGTACCACGGTGGCGAACTCAACCCGATGGGCGGCCACCTCATCGTGCGCCAGTCCGATGCGCATGCCTGGACCGAGATCTGGCTGGATGGCCTCGGTTGGTACCGCATCGACCCGACGGCCGCGGTCGCGCCCGAGCGCATCGAGATGAGTGCCAGCGACGCTGCATTCGACGGAATCGGCGCCAGCTGGGGACTCGCCGCACCGTCACGACTCCTGCACCAGCTGACGCTCACCTGGGATGTACTCAACGCCAAGTGGAACGAGTGGATTCTCGGCTACGGCACCGAGACGCAGAATTCGTTCATGAAATGGCTCGGCATGAATGAGCCGAGCTGGCGCAAGATGCTGCTCACGCTGGTTGGCCTGGTCATCGGTATCGTCATGCTGCTCAGCGTCGTGATGATGTTGCGCTATCGGCCACCGGCCAGGGACTCCGCCGCAATCCTGTACCAGCAATTCGTCAGAAAAAGCGGGCTCGAAATCCGGACCGGCGAAACCGCACGCGTATTTGCCCGGCGCGTACAGGCGTCCGGCGCGATTCCGCCGGCGACCGTGACAACGATTACCGAGTCATACCTCGACGCACGCTACGGCCAGGGTGGCGCTGTTGCCTGCGAGCGGTTGAAACAGGCGGTTGGCGCCATCGCCTAGGTAGCTTGCGGCGGATGCTCGCGCACGAGCGTCAACAGGAAGGCGCCCGCAAGAAACAGCGGCATGAGCACGAGCAGGACCCATTTCGGATTGTCCGACAACATCGCGGTAACGGCCACCATAGCCGGACCCAGTACGTGCGCGAACTTCGTCGTCATGTTGTAGAAACCGAAAAACTCGCCGGGCTGACCTGGCGGTATCAGCGACGCGTACAGCGAACGGCTCAGACCCTGCACGCCGCCCTGCACACAACCGATGATGATCGCCATTACGAGGAACTCCTCGAAAGAGTCCATGACCACGCCCCACATGCAGGCGCCGATGTAAACAGCCAGCGCGAAGTAGATGCACTTCCTGGGACCGAAGCGATGTGCGGCCAGGCCATACAGCAGGGTAGCCGGAAACCCCGCGAAATTCGTGATGAGCAGGGCAAAAACCAGGTCCTGGTCGCCGAAACCAAGACGCTTGCCGTAGTCCACCGCCATGACAATAATCGTGAACACACCACCAACGTAAAGCCAGTAAGCCGCGAGGAAGACAGCGACGTTGCGATACTTGCCGATCTCTTTCAGGGTCGCCTGCAACTCGCGGTAGGCTGCCCGCACGGCTCCGCTCGTTACTTCTATCGCACTGTGCTTCTCCGGCACGAAAAACAGCAGCGGAATAAGGAACACCAGCCACCACGCGCCGACGGAGATAAAGGCCAGGTTGAATGCCTCTGTCGTATTCTCGAGTCCGAAGCTTGCCGGCTCCTTCACCATCCAGAGGTGCAGGCCCAGCAGCAATGCACCACCCAGGTAGCCGAGCGCAAAGCCCAACGCCGACACGAAACTGTAGTAGCGCGGCTCGGTAACGTCGATCAGCAGCGAATCGTAAAAGACGGTTGACGAGTAGTAGCCGATGGACGCCAGCAGGTAGACGCCCAGCGCCAGTTGCCACTGTCCCGCAGCGACGAAACCCAGCGCGCCGGTCATGACTGCGCCGAGCAACGCGAGGACGAGCAGGAATTTCTTGCGGTACCCGCCGGCATCCGCGATGGTGCCGAACAGCGGCGCGGTCACGCAGACGACGACACTCGCCGCGAACGTGATCCACGCAAGCCGCGCGGTTACGTCGGCGGCATCGCCATCGACGCTCCAGTGATTGCGGAGCACCAGCGGGAACAGGACAGCCAGGACACTGAGCGCAAACGCGGAGTTGGCCCAGTCATAGAGTGCCCAGGCAATGGACTTGCGAGTGAGTGCTTTAGTGTTCACGCGTTTCGCGGAAACCGATATCCGGCCAGCGTTCCTCCGTCAGGTTCAGGTTCACCCGTGTAGGCGCAATGTAGACGAGGCTGTTGCCGTGATCCAGCGCAAGGTTGTCATGCGCCTTCTTTTCGAAGTCGCCGAGCATCTTCGCATCGCTGCATTCGACCCAGCGGGCAGTGGCCACATTGACCGCCTCAAACTGGCACTCGACGTTGTACTCGGCACGCAAACGATGCGCCACCACATCGAACTGCAACGGACCGACCGCACCCAGGATCAGGTCGTTGTTGCGGAGCGGCTTGAACAACTGGGTCGCCCCCTCTTCGCACAACTGGGCCAGTCCTTTTTGCAGGGCCTTGAGACGCAATGGGTCTTTCAGCACGGCGCGGCGAAAAATTTCCGGCGCGAAATTCGGGATGCCCGTGAACCGGATTTCCTCACCCTGGGTGAAACTGTCACCGATATTGATCGTGCCGTGGTTGTGGATGCCAATAATGTCACCGGCATACGCCGTTTCCGCATGCTGGCGATCAGCCGCCATGAACGTGATCGCTTCGGGAATCTTCATCTCTTTGCCCGTGCGCACGTGCATGACGCGCACGCCCTTGTGGTACTCGCCCGAGCAGATACGCATGAACGCGATGCGATCCCGATGACCCGGATCCATGTTTGCCTGGATCTTGAACACGAAGCCGCTCAGCTTGTCTTCTGTCGGATCGACGTCGCGTTGTTCGCTTGCATGCGGCAAAGGCGACGGCGCATAAGTGACGAACTCGTCCAGCAACTCCCTGACGCCGAAGTTGGAGATCGCCGACCCGAAGAATACCGGCGACTGTTTTGCCGCCAGGTAGTCTTCTGTCGACAACTCGGGACACGCGCCTTTGACCAGTTCGATTTCTTCCCGAAAGTCATCAGCCATGTTGCCGAGCACTTCGGTTGCTTCGTCGGAATGCAACCCGTCGACGCAGCGAATCTCTGCCGCTTTTTGTCGGCCGACTTTTGCGTACAGGTAGATCTTGTCCTGCAGAAGGTGGTAGACACCCTTGAGGCGGCTGCCCATGCCGATCGGCCAGGTGATCGGCGAACACTGTATCCGCAGCACGGACTCGATTTCATCGAGCAATTCGATCGGTTCGCGCCCTTCGCGATCGAGTTTGTTGATAAAGGTCATGATCGGCGTGTCACGCAGACGGCACACCTCCATCAGCTTGATGGTCCGTGCCTCCACGCCTTTCGCGCAGTCGATAACCATGAGGGCGGAGTCGACGGCCGTCAGTGTCCGGTACGTGTCTTCGGAGAAATCCTCGTGGCCGGGCGTGTCGAGCAGGTTGACCACGTGACCCTTGTACGGGAACTGCATGACTGACGAGGTCACCGAGATGCCACGCTCCTGCTCCAGCGCCATCCAGTCGGATGTCGCGTGGCGCGTCGCCTTGCGACCTTTCACCGTACCGGCGAGCTGAATTGCGCCGCCGTACAGAAGGAGCTTCTCGGTCAGCGTCGTCTTCCCGGCGTCCGGGTGCGAGATGATGGCGAAGGTCCGCCGCCTGCGGACCTCTTTTTGGATGTCGGGCATGGAGCTAGTCTTCTATGACAAGTTTCTTGGCGAGTACGGCCGCGTCTTCGCGACCCTCGTTCGCCTGGTAATAAGCGGGCCGATTGGCCACCTGGTGAAATCCTTTCTTCCGGTAGAGCTGGATTGCCCGCTCGTTGGATGGCCGGACTTCGAGGAAGATCTCCCGCACCGACGCCGCTCGCGCACGAAACAGCAGTTCGTCAAGGAGCTTCTCGCCGTAGCCGTGCGAACGAAACTCCGGGTCGACGCAGATGTTGAGAATGTGCGCTTCCCCGGCAGCGACCGACAAGACGCCGTAGCCCGCAACCCGGTCGTCACGGACGAGGACGATGTTCTGGTACCCGGCAAGCAGGCAGTCGCGAAACACACCGTGGCTCCAGGGGAATTCGTAGCTGCGCCGCTCGATGTCGGACACCATGGCCAGGTCGTCGTGCTTCATCTCGCGGACCACACTCGGGGGTTGTGCAATCGGCATGATCATGCGCCAGACCCTCCGGCCAGGCGCGCGGCGAGACACAGGTCACTCCACGACTTGTGCTTTTGCGATGGGCTGCGCAGCAGGTAGGCGGGATGGTAGGTCACGACGAGCGGAATACCGCCGAGGTCATGCGGACGGCCGCGCAAGCGGCCCACCGGGTCGTCGGTACCCAGCAGGTTTTGTGCCGCGATCTTGCCGACGGCCAGGATGATCTTCGGCTGGATCAACTCGATCTGCCGCTCGAGATACTCGCGGCAGGCCGCGGCCTCATCGGGCTTCGGGTCGCGGTTGTTCGGTGGACGGCATTTCAGGATATTCGCGATGAACACGCTGTCCCGGCTTTGCCCGATCGCAAGCAGCATCTGATCCAGGAGCTTGCCCGCCCGTCCGACAAAAGGTTCGCCACGGCGGTCCTCTTCGGCACCCGGCGCCTCGCCAATAATCAGCCAGTCGGCCTGCTCGTTACCGACACCGAATACCGTGTTGCTACGACTCGCCGCGAGTTCACAGCGCGTGCACGCCGCGACGCACTCGCGCAGCTCCGGCCAGTCGAGACCCGCCCCGGCGCTCGGCGCCACCGCTTCAGTGCCGGCAGCAGTAGCCGCCGGCGCCCCCGCGTCACGCGGCAGCCAGACGTCAATGCCCATGGCCTGCAGGTAGGCCCGTCGTTGCTGTTCCGGGTGGATCATTGCGCTAGTTTGCCACTATGGGTGGGGGACCGCACCAATGAGATCGGTGCCCGCGACAACCCGCTGGCCCACGGTAACGAGGACCTTGCCGTCGATGGGCAGGTAGACCTCCGCATAGCGTGCCAGGCGAATGTAGGCGCAACGCCCCCCCTGGCCGACGCGGTCACCCAGTCGCACAAAGGATTTCGGGGGCAGGCCGAAGCGATACTCGTGAAACTGCAGCACGACACTGTTGCCCTCGTCCGTTTCGACCCATAGCGCATTGGCGGGACACTCGGGCCCGACGCCTTCGGCGCGGGAATGGAGATCCATGATCCTGCCTTCGATGGGACTGCGGGCCGTGTAGGTTCCGAATACATCGACACGGATGCGTACGCGATACGCCTCGCCCTGGACGACGCACCGCCTGGTCTTCTCGATTTCCACGACCCGGCCATCGACCGGGCTGACGACACCGAGGGCCACCGGCGGGACCTCGCGCTGCGGGTCCCGAAATACGAAGAACAAGAGCACGAAAAGACCGCAGGGAATCAGGGACAGCCAGGGATCGCTATAGCGCAGGACGAATACGAACAATGCGGCGACCAGGGCCATCGGCAGCAGGCCTTCCTGGGCGACGAATGGGTTGCGCTGACCTCGCAAAATGCTGTCCTGGGCGGCGAAAAAGAACGGACCATCCCTTGGATCGGCCTTGTAGTCAATACGGGGTGGCCATATCCCCGCAAAGTACCCGAGAAATGGTTAGAATGCGCCGCTGAAAGACACAAGGTTCCCAATGTAATGCGATTTTCGGATTTTGCGCTGACAACGCTCAAGGAAGTGCCTGCGGAGGCGGAGATTGTCAGCCACCAACTCATGCTCCGGGCCGGCCTCATTCGCCGCCTTTCCTCGGGCCTGTTCACCTGGATGCCGCTGGGACTGCGCGTGTTGCGCAAGGTCGAGGCCGTCGTGCGCGAGGAAATGAACCGCGCCGGTGCACTTGAGCTGCTGATGCCTGCGGTGCAGCCCTGCGAGCTCTGGCAGGAGTCGGGCCGCTGGGACCAGTACGGCCCCCTGCTGCTGCGCATGCACGATCGCCATGAGCGCGAGTACTGCTTCGGCCCGACGCACGAAGAGGTGATCACCGACGTCGCGCGACGCGAATTGCGCAGTTACAAGCAGTTGCCCGTCAACTACTACCAGATCCAGACGAAATTCCGGGACGAAATCCGGCCACGCTTCGGCGTCATGCGTTCACGCGAGTTCATCATGAAGGATGCCTACTCCTTCGATATCGACCAGGCTGGACTGCAGAAATCCTACGACCGCATGCATGCGGCCTACACGGCGATCTTCGAGCGTCTCGGCCTCGAGTTCCGCGTGGTGGACGCGGACAGCGGCGAAATCGGCGGCAGCCGCTCACAGGAATTTCACGTCCTGGCAGATTCGGGTGAAGATGCCATTGCGTACTGCGACGCGGACAACTACGCGTCCAACATCGAGACCGCCGCCACGTCTCGGCCCGCTGCCGAGCGCGCGCCGGCGACGGCCGAGCTCGAGAAGATCGCCACGCCGGGCGTAAAGACCATCCAGGAACTTTGCGCGCTGCTCGAGATCACGCCAGATCAGACCGTCAAGACGCTGGTGGTTGACGGCACCGACGGCCCGGTCGCGCTGGTCCTGCGCGGCGACCATGAGCTGAATGCCGTGAAAGCACAGAAACTGGACGGCGTCGCCGCGCCGCTGACCATGGCCGACACCGGAACCATCATCAAGGCGCTCGGTGCCGAGCCCGGTTCACTGGGGCCGGTCGGTATGCAACTGCCCGTCTACTTCGACCACGCGGTCGCCGCACTGGCCGATTTCTGCTGTGGCGCAAACGAAACCGGCTTCCACTACAAGGGCGTGAACTTCGGGCGAGACCTCGACGAACCCGCGACCGTGGACCTGCGCAACGTGGTTGCGGGCGATCCTACGCCGGGCGGCGCGGGCACGCTGAGCATCGCGCGCGGAATCGAAGTGGGCCATATCTTCCAGCTCGGGTCGAAGTATTCGGAGGCGATGAAGGCAACGGTCCAGGCACCCGACGGTACCAATGCGCTCATGGAGATGGGCTGCTACGGCATCGGCATTACGCGCATCGTTGGCGCGGCAATCGAACAAAACCATGATGGCGACGGCATTATCTGGCCCGGTCCGCTGGCGCCGTTCGACGTCGTGCTGGTCGCGATCAACATGCATCGGTCTGACGCGGTCCGCGACGCGGCCGAAGCGTTCTACCAGGAGCTCACCGACGCCGGTCTCGAGGTTCTGCTCGATGACCGCGATGTGCGGCCGGGCGTGAAGTTCGCCGATGCCGAGCTCATCGGCATTCCGCACCGTGTGGTCATCGGCGAGCGTGGCCTGGCGAGTGGCAAATTCGAGTACCGCCATCGCCGCGACGCCGAGTCGCGGGACCTGAAACGTGAGGAAGTTCTCGAAATCGTCAAGGTTTAGCCTATAAGCTAATGATTCCTATGACCTATATCGGCTAGAATTTTGAACATGATGCTGCGTCGAACGCTCCTTACACTTTTGCTGCTCTTCGCCGCGCAGCTTGCCTGTGCGGCGGATCCGGCAGCGGATCCGGAATTGCGCGAGGCACTCCGCAGGGCCGCAAACGAAGCCCCGAGCTTTAGCGACCGCTTCCACGCCGAAGTCTGGCTGACGGACATGTCACGTCGCCTTGAGCGGCAGGTAAAGGATCCTGACGAGCGCATCGAACTGCTTACACTGGTTCACATGGAGGCCAAACGCGTCGGCCTTCCGCCGGAACTGATTCTTGCCGTCATCGAAGTCGAGAGCAATTTCGACCGCTACGCCGTATCGGTGGCAGGCGCCCTCGGCCTCATGCAGATTATGCCGTTCTGGCTCGACGAAATCGGGCGCCCTGACGACAACCTGCTGCACACCGATACCAACCTGCGCTACGGCTGCACGATCCTTAGGTTCTACTACGACAAGGAAAAGGGCGACCTGCGCCGCGCGCTCGGCCGCTACAACGGCAGCCTGGGCAGGCGCAAGTACCCGAACAAGGTTATCGATAAGCTCAGCAAGAAGTGGTTCCAGGCCTAGCCCGTCGAGAAATCGGCGGGTGGCGACTCGCTGCCCTGCCCGGACGTAGGCACCTCGCTGGCAATGACCGCGCTAACGTTCGCCAGCGGCGGCCCTGTGTGCAGCCAGGCTTCCAGCGCTTCCAGCGCATCGGGTGGCCCCCATGCCAGAACGTCGACGTTGCCGTCGGGCAGATTGATTGCGTAGCCCGTGATGCCCAGGCGTTCCGCCTCGCGCCGCGTACTGTCACGAAACCAGACCCCCTGCACACGGCCTTGCACCGTGAATCGTCGGGCCTGCCGGTTCATTGCGGGCTTACTTGTCCTCGTCCGACGCTTCGCTGGCCTTCAGCGCATCGAGCGCTTTCATCTTCGCCTGCTTGGCATCGCGCCTCGCCTCGCTGTAGGAACGATTGTTCAGAGCCTGCTCGGCACTCTCCAGGTAGTCCTCGGCCGCTTTCAGGTGGAAAGCAGCGCGTTCCGCGGCACCCGCTTCCCGTGCCACGGCGATCGCCTGGCGCGCATCGCTCATCTCCTGGACGGGCGGAGCCGTCTCGCACGCCGCAACGTGGAGCAGTACCGCGAGGAGCAGTCCTTTGAGAATCGTATTAAATCCAGCGAGTTGCACGTTTCTTCTTATTGTTATCTGAGATAAGGAAGGTCGTCCAAATTAGCAATTGCAGTGGCTGGTCGTCAAGCAATTCCTGAGCCTGACTCAATTGCCCGACCCTGCTAGAGTGCTCCATTGCTGGATAATCAACTGTCTGTCAAAGAGGCAATCATGTCACTCAGGATCTACCACAACCCGCGTTGCTCCAAGTCGCGGCAAACACTCGAAATCATCAAGGAAAGCGGTATTGAGCCCAGCATTGTGCTCTACCTCGAGGCAACGCCGACGGCCGCCGAGATACTCGACCTCGCGGGGAAACTGGGCAAGCCGGTAGCGGAACTCCTGCGCCGCGGCGAGAGCGTGTTCAAGCAGGCAACGGACCTGCCGGACCTCGGTGACGATGCCGCCCTGGCGGCCTGGGTCGAATCGCACCCGATCGTCCTGGAACGCCCGATCGTCGTGGACACCCGGAGCGGCAAGGCCGTGATCGGCCGCCCCCCTGAAAACGTCACGGCGTTGCTGCCCTGATGGCCGATATTCTCGTTCTCTACTACTCGCGCAATGGTGCAACCGAGGCGCTGGCGCGAGAAGTCTGCAAGGGCGTCGATGCCGTCGACGGCATGTCGGCTCGCCTGCGAACCGTACCGAGCGTATCGGCCGTTAGCGAAGCCGTCGAGGCCGACGTGCCGGCGTCGGGACCGCCCTACGCGATGAACAGCGATCTCGAGGAATGCGCGGGACTCATCATGGGCAGCCCCAGCAACTTCGGCAACATGGCCGCAGCGCTCAAGCACTTTCTCGACGGCACCGTCGGCGACTGGTTTCGCGGTGTCGCCGTCGGCAAACCTGCCGGCGTATTCGCGTCCACTGCCTCACTGCACGGCGGCCAGGAAACAACCTTGCTCAGCATGGCAATTCCGCTGTTGCACCACGGCATGATCGTTGTTGGTCTCCCCTACACCGAGGAAGCGTTGTCGACGACGACCACGGGGGGGACGCCTTACGGCCCCACGCACGTAACATGGAATCGCAAACCCGATACGTTGTCCGACGAAGAGAAACGGCTCGCACAAGCACTCGGCAGGCGTGTTGCCGACCTGGCCCGGCGTCTCGCGGACTAGGCGTCCTTTAGCTGCTGCAGTACATCACGGACGAACGGAATCGTCAGGCGACGTTGCGCACGCAGTGCCTCGAGATCCAGCTTGTCCAGCAGCGCATAGAGGCTGCCCATATCGCGGCGACTGCGCTTGAGCAGGTAAGTCGCAGTATCGTCCGGCAGCTCCAGGCCGCGATGCCACGCACGCAACTTGAGCGCAGCGACACGCTGCTGCTCGTCTAGGGTCTGCAGTTGAAATACGGGGAGTCGCGACATCCGACTGGCGAGGTCGGCAAGGTCGAAACCGCACTCGCGCGGTGCCGAGCCTGCCGCGACAATGAGTTGCCCGCCGGTGTCCTGCAATTCGTTGCAGAGGTTGAATAGCGCAACCTCCCAGCCCCGGTCGCCTGCCACCCGGTCTATGTCGTCGATGCAGACGAGTTCGCGCGCAGCCAGCCCGTCGAGTATCCCCGGGCCGGCGTGCGCCAGGTCCGGAAGCGGCAGATAGACGGATCGGTCACCGGCCCGGTCGCACACCGCCTGCAACAGGTGCGTCTTGCCGGTCGACGCGGTGCCCCACAACCAGCATCCCTGGTCGCCGTCGCCGACGGCGATGCCGGCAAGCGTGGCAACCAGCGTCTCATTGCCGTCGTCGAGGAAGCTTGCGAACACAGCGTGGTCCGCAAGGCGAAGTGGAAGGACGAGCTGGCCCATCAGAGTTCGATTTCTACCCCGGCCTCGGGATGTTCCTTCAGGTAGCGGTGATAGGCGAAGCGCACGAGCACCGACAGGACAGCGGCGGCCGGCAACGCGAGCAGGATGCCGAAGAAGCCGAACAACTGGCCGCCCGCCGCCACGGCGAAAATAACGATGACCGGGTGCAGACCGATCTTGTCGCCAACGAGCTTGGGCGTAAGGAACGACCCTTCGATGAACTGCGCGATGGAGAATGTCGCAACAACACCGACGAGCTGCCACAGCGGATCGGGTTCTAGGGCAACCGTCAGACCCGCTATACCAATACCGAAAACGAAGCCGAGATAGGGCACGAAGCTCACCAGCCCCGAGACCACACCAATCGCGATCGCAAACTTGAGGCCGACGA
>JAOUNK010000052.1 GCA_029881015.1 Gammaproteobacteria bacterium
GCGCCGGCGACAATGCGGGATGTCTTGTCCGCCCTGACACGCTGAGACGATCGCCCAACGATGCGCTGGCGCTGCAGTCGAACAACGACAGCTATGCATTCTTCGATGCGCTCGGGGACCTGGTCATGACGGGTCCGACACGTACAAACGTCAATGACTTTCGCGCAATCCTCGTACGCTAGAGATTCAACCGCCGCACCAGCTCACCGATGAGGTCGCTCGATGTGACGATGCCGAGGAGCCTGCGCTTGCGATCGACGACGGGCAGCGCATGGAAGCCGCCGACCGACAGTTTCTCGGCCGCGTCGACCAGGGTCGAATTCTTGTTGAGAACGACGACCTTGGTCTCCATGATCTGGCTTACCGTCGCGTCCGCGACAATTTGCAGCTTGCCGTCGAGCAGGTGCAGTTTGAGAAAGTCGGACGAAGAAAGGATGCCGACGAGACGCCCGTCTTCGACGACGGGCAAGTGATTGATGACGTTACTATCGAGCAGGCGCCTGGCTTCCGCCGCGCTGCTCTGCGGGCTGATGGTGGCGGGGTCAGGCGTCATGACTTGGTCGATAGGAATATCGCGCATTCAGCCTCCTGTTTCGGTTTCTCCTAACTATGAAACGTTTGCAATGCGGTCATCTAGTCGGGACTATACGTACCAGGCTATTCTGCGAGTCCAATCATGCAAGACCTACCTCATATCTACCGCGTTGCGGCTTCGGCGGAGGGTGCCGCCAATGTTGTGCTGTCGGCCGATGGGCTGCCGGACCTCGAGTCGGCAGGACCGCCCGAGTTTGGCGGCCCCGGCGACGTCTGGTCGCCCGAAACGCTGCTCGTCGCTGCCCTTGTGGACTGTTTCATTCTGAGTTTCAGGGCCATCGCACGAACGGCGAAACTCGATTGGCTCACGCTGGAGTGCGAGGCAGAAGGCACGCTGGACAAGATCGAAAAATTCACACAGTTCACGAGCTTTACGGTCCGTGCGAAGCTGACCGTACCCCAGGGCACGCCTGAGAAGAAAGCCAACACGATTCTCGAGAAGGCCGAAAAATACTGCCTGATCACGAATTCAATGAAGGCCGACTCACACCTGGAGGCAGAGGTAATCGTTGCGGACTGATTGTCCCGCTGGCCAATCCTCCTGTCTCGATCCGCGACGCAATCGTGATAACCGCGATAGGGAACGACTGAGCGGTCTTCTTCATAAAGGCAAATCGGCCGCTTCGCCCTCACAAAGAAGCGAAAACAGCTCCTCCATCGGTGGAACCGTTGATTCCGCAACGACAACAGGCGGCAGCCCCGCGTCTTCCAGGTCACGAGAGAACTGTGTCAAAAGTCCGTCAACGATAATGCGCTGCTGTTCGGTGACGGGCATGACCTCAGTTGCGATCGCACCGAAAGGGCCGCTCTTGAGTTCCGGCGCAACTTCATAGGCGAGCATGTTGTATACATTTGCGGGCATCAAAGCTGTCTTCTCTTTTCTGGACAGGCCCTCGTATTCCTGCTTGTCTATCCACCCCAGCTCTACTGCCCCTCCCTGCTCAAAAAACAAGGCATCGCCAACGCGGTAAAGGGCCAGAATGCGCCCATGCAGGGCCGCCTTGTAAAACCATTGCCTCGCCTGCCCCATGTGGCTGCGAAACTCCACTGAGAGCGGGCGCTCGATCCGGTACGACATGAGCTCCGGTTCTTCTTAGTTTCGTTGACTGATTCAGATAGCGGTCCTCTGCGATTGTTGGCTCGTATCCTTGACCCGTCGCCTATGACAACAACTCGTCATTCCTCGGTTGAGAATAAGCGACGTGACCAATTCGGGTCTGCATTCTGGTACTCGGCATAGGCGTCCGCGGCACTGTAACGTGTCGCGCTCGGAGATTCGCCGGAAAACCACGCGCTCAGGGCCGCCTCCAGCGTATACGCCTCCGGAGCCATCAGGCCGTTGGTGGTCAACAAACCGTGCGCCTGTTTGAATCCCAGCAGGTCCGAAAAATAATCGCGACTCCGGCAGGCGAGTACTACCGAGCTACGCGGTCCGGCCGCCTCTTCCGGCTCGGAGACTGCCGGCGAAGCAAAATCCATCAAACCGTTGTGGCCGACGTAGGCAATGAGGTGGGACGAGCCGCCGGCCGCAACGATGACCTCACCAGCGGCATCTTTGAGAACGTATTGCTCCTGCGCATCGCCTCCGACCAACTGCAGGAAGCGGGTTGTTGCGGCGCGGATTTCCCTGCCACGCCACGCTTCGGCGATTAAATAGGCATCGACGATTTTTCCGTGGCGCGAGACCTGCGAATGAAACGCGACCCTGTCCAGAACGGCAGGATTCGAGACCGAACCAATGGCGAGTCTTGTCCATGCGTCGTGCCGGGAAAAGTAGGTTCTCACGCCGTACAACGCGCCCCAGTAGAGGTTGGACCTGGCGTCGTCACCGTTGCCAAGATGGGCCGGAACAGGAACGATACCCTGGTACTTGTTGTCGCACAGGGCAACGACGACGTGAGCAACCAACGGCTTCCCTGCAGCAATGTCCTGCGACATGCGCTCTTGTACGGCATCGCCCGATACGCCCTCCGCCGCCACAGGCAGCGCTGCGAAAACGAGGGCGAAGTACGCGAGTAGGCCGCGGATCATTCGTACCTGACGAGAACTTGCTCGAACACGAACTGGCCAGAACTTGGCAGTGAGTATCTTCAATGTCGGTTTTCCCATGAGTATCACTGTCGATCCTGGCTGCTATCGGTCAGCAGCAGTTGCCCGGAATTTTAGCACCAATACTGTCAACGGCCGGCGGACTGCGGCGTTGTACTACTGACAGCACTACTTGTAAGGACACATTGGAGATAAGTCATGGAAATCAGGCACAAAGTACTTCTTACCACGGCGCTTATGTTAATTGGCGGTGTCGCCTCGGCAGACGATGTCAGGGACAATGTCGCCGACCGCATCGAAAATCGCGGCGACCGGATTGAGGAGCGTCTCGACCGAAAAGGCGATCGTGTTGATCGCAAGCTGGACCGCAAAGGCGACCGCATCGATCAGCGACTGGATCGTAAAGGTAACAGGGTCGACAGGCGCCACGAGCATCGCGCGAATCGCGTTAGGAAAAGCGGCTAGATCAAGCCGTGCCTCAAGCGAAGATACCCGCATCCATTGCGGGTATTTTTTGCCGTATTGCCACCATTCGCCATATTTGCTTCATGTCGCCGGCACATTTGACGGTTCTAATCTCCCTCAGGTTAAGGGAGGACAACCATGCAGACGATAGTATCGAGGCTTCGCCAGTCGGCATCCGTAAAGGTATTTGTGATTGGCCTGCTGATACTGTTGCTGCTGATCCCGCTCGGAATGATTCGCGAGACGATCAACGACAGGGAGCAGATCCACCAGGCTGCCAGGTACGACATTCAGCGCACCTGGGGCCTCTCGCAACTCATCGCCGGCCCGGTGCTCGTCCTTCCATATGACGTCGTGTACGTTGATGGCCGAGGGGACAGGTTCAGCCAGCGCTCTGAGATTTATATTCTCCCTGGAGAACTCAACATCGATGCGGCCGTTGACTCCGAGATTCGGTATCGCGGCATCCATAAAGTTCCGGTCTACTCGGCCAGTGTTCGGCTGCACGGGCGCTTCGCCGCTATGGATACTGTGGATCTCGGCATCGAAGAGGTGAGTATCCACTGGGAGGATGCGTCAGTCGTCATTGGGATCAGCGACGGTCGCGCGATCGCGGAGACGCCCAGCCTTGAAGTAAACGGTGATTCGGTGACGTTCGTACCCGGCGGCCAGCTTGTGGATGGATTCCCACCGCAAATACAGGCGCCGCTACGCCAGCTTCTTGAAACCGACCGTGCCGGGGACCTGGTGTTCGACATTGTTCTGAACATCAAGGGCAGCGAATCGCTCTCCTTCCTACCGCTTGGCGACACCACGCGTGCGTCCATCAGGTCAGCATGGCCATCGCCGAGCTTTTCTGGCAACTACCTGCCCCACACGCGTGAAATTGCCGACGACGGATTCACAGCGAACTGGCAGATTTCCAGCATCGGTCGATCGTTGCCGTCACGCTGGGCGAAAACCTCCGGCGCTGACGTGTCGCCGCAGTCAGCCGTTTTCGGCGTAGATCTTTACATGCCGATCCGCATCTACCGTCTGACACTTAGAGCCGTTACCTACGGTGTGCTGTTCGTCGTCCTGACCTTCGTCGCCTACTTCATGTTCGAGACCATCGTCGGACTGAGACTGCACCCTTTGCAGTACCTCATGGTTGGCCTGGCCAACGTTATCTTCTTCCTGTTACTGATTTCGCTCGCGGAGCACATTGGTTTCGGGTGGTCTTACCTGGCGAGCGCGTTCGCTTCGAGCGGGCTCATCGTCGCCTACAGCTACAATGTCCTGGGTCAGCGCGGCCGGGCTGTCATCGTCGGTGGTGTGCTGTTCGCGCTCTACTGTTTCCTCTACATGACGCTGAAGGCAGAAACCTATGCGTTGCTCGCCGGGTCCATCGGCCTCTGGGCGACGCTTGCGATGATCATGTACCTGACGCGCCGCATAGACTGGTACAGGAGATCGGACCCATCGGATGATGACCGGCAAAAGGATTTTCTCGAGGCTTAGCCAGCGAGAGTATTCCTTTGGTGCGTTCCCCGGGTACCGCGTAGTAAAGGTCTAGTCCCTTGCACCTATACCGGGTTGACGCCATAGAGATACGCAAGCAGGACGAGTACCAGCGCGAGGACAGCGAAGACGAGGACTCTTATTTTTAGTATTCGGTTTGCCAATTGAGCACCCTCTATTATTTGGTTCTGACTGGAAATGGATGGTGGAGATTTCAAGACCCGGGTAAAGAATACCACCTGCGCCGGTCGCCGACATCGGTAGGGTCCTACGTGGCGCAGCAGAATGCGTCGTGGCGGAAGCGAGGACCCACGGCTTTGCGTCTCTGACTTTGGTCAGATTTGCCTTTATCGAACAGGTCATTTTCCCACTCCAAGATGAGTAGCCAATTCTGGGATGTACCTGAATTGGAGGGAGTCTAACTACCGACAATAAGGCGATGAGAATCGCCCTGGTGCGCCAGATTCCCTGGCCAGTTGCTGTGTACGTCGAGTTCCGGCCTCGGTTCGGTAAGTACATTACCGACTTTTCGGGCCCATCGGCGACAAGCTAGGATGTCGCAGTGCCGACGACAACCAATAGTTCCATGTCGGCATGTTGATCAGACTGGAGCATGGCATGAACGATATCAAAGAGAGCGTCGAGGAATTAGGCGAAGACATTGAAGAGATGGTCGAGAAACTCAAGGAGGAACGTGACGAGCTCCGCGTCAAGTTGCATCTTGCCAAGATGGAAGCTAACGAAGAATGGCAGGAACTCGAGCGCAAGTGGTCGAAACTAGAGGCCAAGGTGAAGAATATGGGCGGTGCAGCGGCTGAGTCCGCCGGCGACGTTCGCGCAGCAGCTCAACTCCTGGGCCAGGAAATCAAGGCCGGATTCAAGCGAATTACCAGGCAGTTGTAGCGGGTTCCAGTAGCTATCTATCGCCTGTCGGGCTGCGGTTCCAACCGGCCGAGGTAAGTGCCCGAAACACGACCGCCTATGGTCCCTGGATGTGGGTCCATCTCCAAAGTCGCATCGCCGGCGCTGGCAACCCTTGCGAGATCAAGCGCGTGCGCCAATAGTGCAAAGCCGCCTCCGCGCACTCCAAACGGGGGACCAGCGACTATCCGCCGCAGCGAGCCAATAGCATCAACAGGATGACGCCTATAATCGAACCCACGTAGACCTTCATTGAGACTGTTTTCCCTTCCATGCTGGCCATTACGTCAGAAGCGCCCTTCTTGACGCCGGCAAGCGGGTCACCAGGCGCCTTCGTGAATTCCGGGCCGCCTTTTGCTGAGTTGGACGCGTCCTTTTCAGTCGCTGCATCGTCACTGACGGCTTCTTCTGAACTCTCTTTCTTGTTGTCATCGCTCATGGGATGGCCTCCGGTTGTCTTACTGGGTAGGGACCTCTCCGGGTCCGTAGCCGTCATCTTACCGCAGATTTTTCGGGCGGCTGCTACAAGATGTGAAGCAGCCCGTCAGTCAGATTGCTGGCGATCGTCTCGGATTCGCACATCGACTGGCGGATTGACCTCGTGAATTAGCAGGCACCAAAGCCAGTATTGCAACGAGAGGAAGGGCACACGGTACTCGGCGATTCTTCATGACGTTCACCCTTGGACGCCTCAATATCCCGCCAGTGGATCATGCCAATCGGCAACAGGCCGCTACAGGCAATTGCCGAACATCGAGTGTACCACCGATTCATTGACCCCTTGAACGCGCCTGAGTCAGAGAAAGAAAACGGCGGGCCGAGGCCCGCCGTTCTCGATTGGCCTGGCGGCCCTTACGACTAGTCAAACGTGTAGGTTGCTGCCACGAAGTAGCGGCGTCCCAGTACGTCGTACGTTGAAGGATCGGTGTTCGACTGCTGGTTCGACGGATAGATCACAGGATCTTCGTCGGTCAGGTTCGTGATACCAGCGCGCAGACGCAGACCTTCGAGTGAATTGCCTTCGAAGGCGTAACCGAACGTCAGATCCAGGTAATTGACTGAATCCAGTTTGAAGTCCGGGTACGACAGGTCCGTCGTGGCATCGACATACCTCCAGCGCAGGTTCGTGTCGAACCCGGCCCAGGAAAATGCGAATGACGTCGTCGTCTTCCACTCGGGCAGAACATCGAAGCTGCTGCTGGCCGTGCCGGCAAACTCTTCGAGTGCTTCGCCCGTGATCTGTGCCTGTTTCCAGTTCAGCAGGTTCGTGGCCATGAACTTCACATCGAACTCGCCGGCGCCGATTTCGGTGCCGTATTCAAGCTGAAAGTCAATGCCCTTCAGCTCGGTTTCTGCGATGTTCGTGTCAACTTCGAGCGCTTCGATAATAGTGCCGGTACCGACATCGCGCTGGAAGAAGTTGCAGTAGAAGTTGTCGGCTGAGAAGTCCGGGTTGAACCGGGTATCGAAACAACGCTCGACGAACACATCGGCGTCGATCGAGCCTACGCCATCCTCGATAGCAATTTCGTAGTAGTCGATCGAACCCTGGAAGCCAAAGTCGAAATTGAAGACCAGGCCGACTGTGTACGTGTCAGCAGTTTCTTCGGTCAGCAGCGGGTTACCACCCGAGAGGCCCTGGAACTGCGTGTTGGTGAAAACGTACGCATCGATAACCCCGTCCGGGATACCCTGCACCACGCAGAGTGCCCGGGCACGCGGATCTTGCTGTGCACCAAGCACGTTGCCGTCCGGGTCATCGAAGTCGTTCGAGCAAGGATCACCAAGACCGACGCTTGGGAAGTTGATCGTTGCCGGACGGAACAACTCGCTGATATTAGGCGCACGCAGTGCACGCTGATAGCCACCACGAAGGGTGAAGTTGTCACTGATGTCCCAGATGCCCTCGACTTTGTATGACGTCATGTCGCCTGCCGCCGAATGGTCCGCATAGCGGGCACCGGCCATCAGGTCGAGAGATGCCAGCAGCGGGAAGCTCGCCTCGCCATAGAACTCGGTCGAGTCGGTCCTGCCGCGCACCGGCAACTGGGCATTGAAGCCCACGATGTCTACGATGTCGGAACCCGTGAACGGGTCGGTCGTACGGCCGGTGAGTACCGCATCGGGCAGGAACGCATAGTCGTCATTCTTGTACATCATGCCGAAAGCGGCCTGCGATGGGCCTGCAGGCATTTCGAACATGTCACCGCGAACGAACGCCTCAATCACTGCCTGGTCGATCGTCTCCGTATTGATCGCGCTGCGTGTGACGAAATCAGTGCACTCAGGTTGAATCGAGTTGATGCCAAACGGATTGATCGCCGATCCGCAGACAGACGCGCCGTGATCCGGCGCGAGCGCCAGCTCATACCACGCCGACCGTGATACGTTGCCCTGCTGTGTCTCGGTGCTCTTGACGTTGCCCCAGGACGCATAGGCATCCCAGGTCCAGCCGGTGTCACCGGGCAGCTTGCCGGTCATGCCCATCGTGATCTGTGCGACGTCATATTCGACGCTTCGCAGACGCGGGCCTGCTTCTATCATGCGTTTACGCATGCGGAACGGTGCCGCCGCATCCGGCCGCGTGGCCAGCAGTGCCTGCACGTCCGGGTCCAGGTTCGGGTTGTCGGGACGTACGTAGAGGCTGGTTGCCGGCGTCGCTGCCAGCGCACTGTCAACCGTGTAGTTTGCCCACAATGCCTGCGCGAACACTTCCGTGTCTTCATTGAACTCGAAGCCGGCCTTGCCGAAGAATGACTTGCGGGTCAGCGGCAGCTCGAGGTAGTTCGGCGGCGCAAAGTTGTAGGAGTAGTTCGCGAAGTTGACAGGCTGCAATGGCTCATTCACGTCGCCCGTAAAGTTGACGACCGGTGCCGTGGCGAAAATCGAACCGTCCGGGTTGAAGCCGAAGTTCCTGGTCGGTGTGACCGAACCATCGACATATCCGGGCACCAGGGCGCCGAAGTAGGCGTCGATCGCTGCCTGCGTCGGTGCATTCGAGCCTATGGCATCCCAGCGGCCCTGGCGAATGGTCGACGAACCCAGCGGCTCGAAGCTGTCGCCATCCCAGTCGAGCGAGACGGCTGAGAAGTCGCGGTCGCCCTGCAGTACTTCTTCGCGGTCGGCCCAGTTGAATGTACCGTAGGCGTAGCCGCGGCCGTCGTCGCTTTCCATGCCTCCGGTCAAACCGAAGGATGTGCGTTGACCGTCGCCTTCACTGGTTTCGCCGTAGTTGGCCGTTAGCTCAAGACCGACGAAATTGCGGGTCTTGATGTTGACGACACCGGCGACGGCATCGGAGCCATAGACAGCCGATGCGCCACCCGTGATGACTTCGACATTCTCGATCAGCGTTGCCGGAATCAGGTTGAGGTCGACAACGCCCGTCGGGTTCGACGGCACGACCCTGCGGCCGTCGAGCAGCACGAGTGTCCTCGATGTGCCGAGACCACGCAGAGAAACGTTGGCCTGGCCGCCGTTGGACGGGTTGTTCGACGTGGATGTAATAGCCGGTACGAATTGCGGCAACGTGTTCAGCACGGTCTCGATGGTCGGTGCGCCGGTGTCCGAAAACAGATCGGCCCCAACGGTCGCGATCGGGCTTGCTGCCTGATAATCCTGGCGAGCCAGGCGCGTACCTGTCGTGATGATTTCTTCAAGCACCTCGTCGTCGGCAGCCTGCTGTCCAAACGCGGCGGGGCTTAACCCGACGGCGGCAGCTAGTGCGCCGACACAGAGGGCTTTACGAACCGCAAAGCGGGTCGAGTACTTGTTGCTACTCATGGAATAGCCTCCCCTCGGTGTAGACAAAAAAATACGCAGGCCAGCAGCCTGGACTAATGCTCCTGTCAGCGCTTCTGGGGTGGGTGCGAATTTTGTGGGGCGCCCTGCCGGCCGGCGTTACGCTGGGCAATTAGTGGTATAAATAATACACCTCTCCGGATCGGGAAGAACAGGCTTCGCACCTTCGGAATATACCTATATTGTCCTTTAAAACAGAACTTTAGAGCTGTTCTAGACCTTGCGTAAGTGCCTTATTAGGCTCGAATTAACGACCAAGTTCTTATTTTGTTGCTTGTATGCTACAACATTCAAAGCGACCAAGGATCCGTTGACGCTCAGGCTCGGCGATTAATCTCCTGGTTTAGCGGTCATTTGATCCCACGGAACCAGGCGAACACACCCGCGCGCCACTGGCGTATTACGGCAGACCCCGGCAACGCCGGGGTCGCCGTTTGTTCTCCAGTTGCCTGATTCGTCAACTACCAATCAATCTGTGCAGATCAGATATTTGTAATAGCCGTCTGCCCAGGTATTCAAGGCGTCGGCGGCAACGTGCCGACGGTCACCGCTGTCTTTCCCCTTACTCTGCAACTCTGTCAGGACTATGGATGCACACCCCCCATCGGCGCAAAAAAGGCCGACTCCGACCCACCAGTCCTGGTGATTTTTCCAGAAGCCGGGGCTACAGTCGTTAATCTTGGGCGGAGGCTCGGGTGGTGGTTCCCCAGGTGGCAATGCGTATGCACTGAATGACACAACAAATGCAACTATCGCAATCAAACCGATCTTAGTTCTCATTATTCATCTCCTGCTCGTTACTCTTCATCCAACTACTTTTCTTTGAGACGGGACATCTCGAGGTCAGGCTAAAAGGAGATGCCAGTTTCGGCACGACTATTGTGGCAAGCAGGAAACCTTGGTCAATTCTGGGATGTACCTAAACCAGAATCCGTCCAGAAAATTCAAGCGCATTGCAGACATGCACGTCTGCCACGCATAAATCAGATGCATGCACTCAAGTGCTAGTATGACGACAGGGTTTCGGCGTCTTGAATCAGCACCGGGGGACGACTATGGCACGAGGCGAATGCAACGGTGGCGAAGCGCTCAGGGTAGAGCACGACACCCGGGTTGGATCGAAGGCCGGCTGGGATGAGATCGGAGACTCCGGCCGCCAACGCCACGCGGCCTACGCAAGACCGGCATGATGAAACGCAGCTACGACAAACAGCCTCCACCGGCCTGGCAGAAAAGACTGCTGCTCCTGCTCGGATTCCTGTTCGGCGCCACGGTTCTGCTGTTCGCCGCCTGGGCTGTACTGCTTTTCGTTAACTAGCGAAGGCCGCAACTTGCCGACGCGGTCGTACCTTCCCAGTCCAGGTCCGCAACACCCTCCCACGTGTTGCCGGACCTCGCGACCAAGTGGACCCGACCGAACGACGCGTGTTGCCCGACAGGCGCGAGTTCGAAACCAGCTTCTTCGAGACTGCTCACAACTGTCGAGGGCCAGCCGCGTTCCGGGGTCAATTCGATACTGACCGATTCCGCCAGCATCACGCGATCGCCCGCTTCGTTCTCACCGGAGACCGGGTGAACTCGCGGCAGCGCCACGGCCGTTGCCGGGTCGTGCTGCTGATCGACGTACCGCGAAATCGTCTGCACGATAGCCGAGAGAATACGCATGCCGCCTGCCGCACCGAGTGCGAGTACGACCTCGTCGTCGCGGGTCACAACCGTGGGCGCGATCGTCGTGCGCGGTCGCGAACCCGGCTTCTGGTCCGCCGCCGACAGGTAGTTACCCATCGTGGCCGCGTACACGAATCCAAGTTCCGGCGTAATGACCCTGGCCCCGAACAGCGGCCCCACCGTTTGCGTAATGCTCACGATCCGCCCGTCACAATCTGCGATCGAGAAATGGGTCGTGTGGTGACTGTCTTCGCCCCAATAGCTGCCGCTCCAGTCCGTACCAGAGGCAACCAGGCGACCGCCATGCGCAGCCGGCGTTTCCATCGCGGCGGCCGCATTCGCTGCCGGTATGCGTATGCGCCCTGCCTGTTCCGCCGCCCATTGCTTGTCGGCCACATACACGAGGTCGAGCTCTGCCCGATCGTCCGCCATGCTGTTGATCGTCAGCGCCAGTGCCTGGTTCATTACCGCCGCCCACTGCGCTTCGGTCAATGAAGCCATATCGATGTTCTCGAGAATGTTGAGCGCCTTTACGACCAGACCGCCTCCCGCTGGTGCCGCCAGCGTATGTATCTCAAAACCGCGGTAGCGCGTCGTCACATACCGCCCGTCGAGCACCTCGTATGCAGCCAGGTCGGACGCCGAGACATGACCACCGTTCGCCGCCATGTCAGCGGCAATCAGCTGCGCGATGTTTCCTTTGTAGAAATCATCGGCGCCGTTTTCGGCGAGGCGACGGATTGTCCGTGCAAGCGCCGGTTGTCTCACGATATCGCCGGCGTCGTAGGCCGTGCCATCGTCCTCGATGAAGATTTGCTGAAATCCCGCGTTGTCCTTGAACTGCTCAAGTCCTGTATCGTGACGCGCGGCGGCACCCGGTAGCAGCTCATAGCCTTCCTGCGCGATGCGCGCCGGTTCCTGCAGCAGGTCCGACCAGGGCAAGGAACCGTGTTCTGCATGCAGGCGGGCCAGCCCGGCCACGACACCGGGCGTTGCGATTGTCCCGTACCCCTGGCCAACCGGCTCTTCAGGTGCGGTATATGCCGCCGGTACTTCGGTCATGCCGTTGTAGCCCTGGTAGTCGCCTTCGGGCGACCTCACGAGGATTTGCGTACGACCGCCAAGGTTGCTCATCGAAGGTTCCACGACGGCAAGCGTGAAGCCGGCAGCCACGGCCGCGTCAGCCGCATTGCCGCCCCGGTTCAGTACCTCCTGTGCCACTCGGGTCGCTACGGGATGGGCGGTTGCAACCATGCCGTTGCTCAGTCTTGTTGCCGCTTCCTCGGTCGCGGGCTCTGACCGGCAACCAGCCATGACGGCAATCGCGAACAACAGGGTCAGGGGCAGTCGACTCATTGGATCGGTACTCCATTTACGTACGTGGCCGCGATATTGCGATCGTCAGCGAGTGTTATCAGTGCAAACAGCTTTTCTTCGATCGTCGAAGCAGCCGCCGTGCGCCGCGCCGTGATGCTCGAACCCTCGAAGTCGAGCACGACGAAGTCGGCTTCCTTGCCCGGCTCGAAATTGCCGATCCTGTCGTCGAGGTAGAGCGCCTCTGCGGCACCCAGCGTTGCCAGGTACAACGCACGTTTGGCCGGCAATGCATGTTCCTGGAGGTGCAGCACCTTGTACGCTTCGCTCGCCGTCCTGAGCAACGACAGGCTCGTGCCTCCGCCGACATCGGTTCCGAGGCCGCAGCGGATACCCGCGTTCCTGAAGGCCCGCAGGTTGAACAGGCCGCTGCCGAGGAAGAGATTCGACGTGGGGCAAAACGCGGCAGCGCCACCGCCCGCAGACATCCTCGCCCTGTCCTCGTCGTCCATGTGCAGGCAATGTGCGAACACGGTCCGCTTTCTTAGCAGGTGATGCCGTTCGTACACATCGAGATAGCTGCGACTCTCCGGAAACAGTCGCGCAATCTCGTCGACCTCGTCCATGTTCTCGGCGAGGTGCGTGTGAATCCAGACGTCGGGGTACTCGCTTGCCAGCCGTCCTGCCGCCGCGAGCTGTTCAGCGGAGGATGTGAGCGCAAAACGCGGCGTAATCGCGTAGCCCAGACGCCCCTTGCCGTGCCAGCGCTCGATGAGTGCCTTGCTGTCCGCGTAGCCTGAAGCCGCGTCGTCGCGCAGCTCCTCC
>JAOUNK010000352.1 GCA_029881015.1 Gammaproteobacteria bacterium
TGTCGCAACAGATCATCCTTGCGACGCCGACCAGTTTCGTTGCGTTGCTCAAGGCCGTCGCGTACGGCTGGCGTCAGCTTGCCCTGGCGGACAATGCCAAGGAGATTCGGATTCTCGCGGAAGACCTGTACGGTCGCCTGAGCACGTTCGTTACGCACATGAACCGGGTTGGACGACAGCTCGCGAGCAGCGTAGAGACGTACAACAAAGCAGTGGGTTCCCTCGAACGCAGCGTGCTACCCGGCGCCCGGAAATTCACCGAGCTTGGCGTGCACGGCAAGAAGGAAATCGAGAAGCTCGACTCACTCGAGCCGGTGCCGCGAACCATGATTGAGGGAAATGACACTTGAGCATCGATCCACGGTCGTACACGTACCCTGACGACATCCTGCGCGACCGCATCATCCTTATTACCGGCTCCAGTGACGGTATCGGCAGGGCTCTCGCCCTGCACGCCGCGAAGCTGGGCGCGCAGGTCATCCTGCACGGCCGCAGCGTTCAGAAACTTGAAAAACTGTACGACGCGATCGAGGAGCTGGAAGGCGCGCCTCGCCCATCGATCGCCGTCATGGACCTGGAGTCGGCCAACGCCGAATCCTATACCTCCCTGGCGCAGAGCATTGCAACGGAGTTCGGTCGCCTCGATGGGCTCGTGCTGAACGCGAGTATCCTCGGCGAGCGTTTCACGATCGAGCAGTACGATGCCGTGCTTTGGCAGAAGGTCATGCACGTCAACGTTACCGCGGCGTTTGCGATGACCCAGGTTTTCCTGCCGCTGTTGCAGAAGTCTGACGATCCGTCGGTCATTTTCACGAGCAGCGGCGTCGGTCGCACCGGCAAGGCGTTCTGGGGCGCCTATGCTGTGTCCAAGTTCGCGACGGAGGGACTTTCACAAGTCCTGGCCGATGAGCACCGGCATGGCAAGCTTCGATCGAATTGCATCAACCCCGGCGCGACTCGCACGAACATGCGCCTGGCGGCGTATCCGGCCGAAGATCGGGACCTTCTGAAGCGCCCGGAGGAGATCCTCGCCCCGTACGTATACCTGCTGGGTCCGGATAGCAAAGGCGTGACCGGCGAAAGCTTCGACGCTCAGTGACCTCGTCTCTTGCGTTTCTTGTGGTGGTGAACCGGGCTGTCCGGTGGTCTCAGGCCGCCGGCGATATACAGGGACCGGACCTGTGCGGGCGTCAATGCCTCGTACTTGCCGCGGCGCAGGTTGCGCGGTAGCTGCAATGGACCGTAAGCCACGCGAATCAGTCGACTTACCTCGTAGCCCACAGCGTCCCAGAGGCGCCGTACCTCTCGATTGCGCCCTTCCCTGAGTGAGACAGTAAACCAGCGGTTCGCGCCTTCTCCGCCGCCCGCTTCAATCGTATCGAAATGCGCCGGGCCGTCCTCCAGGGTCACACCCCTCTTCAACGATTCCAGCTCGGCCTGCGTGGGATCCCCATGCACCCGCACTGCGTATTTGCGTGTGATCTCGGCCGACGGATGCATCAGCGCATTCGCCAGTGCGCCGTCTGTTGTGAAGACCAGGAGCCCTGTCGTGGTGAGATCGAGGCGCCCAACCGCTACCCACCGTGCGCCTTTGAGCTTCGGCAAGGAGTCAAATACGAGCTTGCGGCCATCCGCATCTTCACGCGATGTCACTTCGTCGCTCGGCTTGTTGTAGACGATATGGCGATGTGGCTGCGCGATACCGCGGATGGACAGTGGCCGGCCATCCAGCGCTATCCGCTCAGTGCCCTCGATCTGCTCGCCGAGTTCGGCCATGCGCCCATCGACGGTAAGGCGTCCTTCCCTGATCCAGGTTTCGACTTTGCGGCGTGAGCCATGTCCGGCAGCCGCGAGGACTTTTTGAATTCGCTCAGGCAACCGGGTCCGGCCATTCGTTGACGACGAGTTCCTCGTCCGCATCGCTCTCCGACTCTGCGACGACCGGCTCCTCGACTATCGGTTGCAGCTCCGGAAGCTCCTGCACGGCCTCTGCCTTGGCGAGCGCTGCGGCTACCTCGTCTTCGTCCGGGTACTCTTCGCCGTCATCGTCTTCCGACTCCTCCGGGTAAAGCACCGGGAGATCGGAAACAATCGCCCCCACCGTCTCCTCGGCACTCGTCACGGCCTGCTCCTCCACTTCAGGAAGATTGAGCTGAACCCGCAGGCTCTCCCAGTCGGAAAGGTCCGCAAGTGGCGGCAGGTCATCGAGCCGTTTCAGGCTGAAGTAGTCGAGAAACGTTTTCGTCGTCCCAAACATCGCGGGGCGGCCTGGAATGTCGCGATGGCCAACCACCCTTACCCAGTCACGTTCGAGGAGCTGGCGAATGATGTTGGAACTGACGGAGACGCCACGAATCTCCTCGATGTCACCGCGCGTAATAGGCTGGCGGTACGCGATGAGCGCCAGCGTCTCGAACAATGCGCGGGAGTAACGTGGCGGACGTTCTTCCCAGAGCTTATTCAGCCGCTCGGCCATCGACGACTTGACCTGCATGCGGAAACCCGACGCCACCTCTGACACGACGATACCGCGCTCTTTGTATTCTTCGTTCAGCGTCGCGATCGCGTCGCGGATCTCGACCTTCTCCGGCGCTGTTCGTCCGTCGAACAGGTCCTTGAGCTGGTCGATGTTCAGCGGACGGCCGGCGGCAAGCAAAGCCGCCTCAATAAAATGCTTGATCTCTGTTGCTTCCATTACTCGTCTTTCTCGAATCTATTCCCGGGGCCCAGCATCAACTGCCGTACCGTCGTCGGTCACCAAGTGGACAGTCGACGCCGCGCGGACATGCAGCGGTGCATAGGCATCAGACTGCACCACTTCAATCATTGACTCGCGCAGCAATTCAAGGATCGCGATGAACGTTACGGCGACACCCATGCGCCCTTCTTCCGGATCGAAAAGGCTGCCGAAGCCCGTGAAGTTGCTGGCCTTTATTCGTGCCAGGATCTCGCTCATGCGCTGCCGCACCGAAAGCGGCTCACGATGCATCTTCAGGTTGGAAAACATCTCGGCACGCTTCAGGACATCGTGGAACGCGAGCAACAGCTCCTTCAGCGTGACGTCCGGCAACTTGGTAACGACCTTCCGTTCCGGGGCATCGGCGGTGGCGACGAATACGTCTCGCTCCAGGCGCGGCAAATCGGAGATGTCCTCGGCCGCTTTCTTGTAGCGCTCGTATTCCTGCAAGCGGCGCACCAACTCGGCGCGCGGATCATCCTCTTCCTCTTCATGAGATTCTGGGCGAGGCAATAACATGCGCGACTTGATCTCAGCCAGCATGGCCGCCATCAGGAGGTACTCGCCGGCGAGTTCCAGCTGCAACTCTTTCATCACCTCGATGTACTGCACATACTGCTTGGTGATCTCGGCGATGGGAATATCGAGGATGTCGATATTCTGTCGGCGAATCAGGTACAGGAGCAGGTCCAGGGGGCCCTCGAACGCCTCGAGGAACACCTGCAACGCGTACGGCGGA
>JAOUNK010000353.1 GCA_029881015.1 Gammaproteobacteria bacterium
GGAAGCCGACTGGATATTCAATGAGAAGCCTCTCGCTGAGGCGTGCAGGCAATTGACCGAGTACTTTGCCGGTCAGCGCAAGGTATTCGATTTGCCACTCAAGTTTGGCGGCACCGAGTTCCAGGTGAGCGTGCTGGACGCGCTGCAGGAGATTCCCTATGGGCAAACGACGAGCTACGGAGAAATCGCGAGGCGCATAGGCCGGCCCAAGGCGGTTCGTGCCGTGGGCGCAGCGAACGGCCGCAATCCGATTCCGATTGTGGTGCCGTGCCACCGTGTCATCGGCAGTACCGGTGACCTGACCGGTTTCGGCGGTGGGCTCGATACGAAGGAAGCGCTGCTCAGACTGGAGGCTGAGCACACGCAGGACCTTTTATAGTTTTCTTCCTTCCAGGGCTTTCAGTGCCGCAGAGGGTTCGATGCCGTCTTTTACCAGGCTGTCCGCCCGCAGGGATGTGAACCTCGACTCGAGCGGGAGAATTCCGCCCCACACCGGCGCGTCAACGTCACCGGGCTCATCCTCGGGCATCTTGTCGGAAATCTTCGCCGCCGCCGACTCAATGGCAACCGCGATAACGCCGGTCATTTTCAACTCGTTCTCGTGCGACATGCGGAGCTCGGCCCGGCGCCCCGGCATCGCATGCTCGCTGATGATATGCAGCGCACGCTTTTTCTCATCGAGGTCTTCGACAAGATGCGCGGTACCGTGCACGGTTACGGAGCGGTAGTTCATCGATGAGGCGAACGCGGAGCGCGCAAACACCAGCCCGTCCAGCAGCGTGACGTTGATGCAGGTCTTGCTGGAATTCTCGAGCATGCGAACGATGCGTGCCTTGCGGGCGCCATGCAGGAACAGTGTTTCGCCGTCCCGTCCGTAGAGCATGGGTACGATGACCGGCTCGCCATCCTGTACGACAGCGACGTGTGCCACCAGCCCTGCGTCGAGTACGCGATGCACCGTGTCCTTGTCGTAGGTGGCTTTTTCGCGTAGCTGGCGGACCCTGTTCCGTTTACTGACGTCGTATTCGTTCGACAATGTGTCTCTCCTTACAAAAAGCGCGGCGCAAGATAGAGCGCCACCAGCGATACGAGAAAGATGCCGATAATGTTGAGCATCATGCCCGCCCTGACCATCTTGGGAATGGTCAGCATGCCAGAGCCGAAAACGATGGCGTTTGGCGGCGTTGCGACGGGCAGCATGAACGCGCAGCTTGCTGCGAAGGTCACTGGCACCGTCAGGACAATCGGGTCGACGCCGGACTCGATGGCGATGGCGCCGACAACCGGCAGGAACGTTGCGGTCGTTGCAATATTGCTTGTCAGTTCTGTCAGAAAGATGATCATGGCGGCGGCGACAATGACGAGTATGGGCAGAGGCAGCGTGCCAACGGCCTGCAGGCTGCCGCCCAGCCATTCAGCCAGTCCTGTTCTCGAAACCGCTGTTGCAAGAGAGAGGCCTCCGCCGAAAAGAATCAGGACGCTCCAGGGCAGGCGCTCCGCATAGCTCCACCGCAGGAGCAAGGGGTCGGTCCTGTCGCCACTCGGCACAAGAAACAAGGCTATGGCACCGGCCATCGCGATACCGGAATCGTCGAGTGCCGACAGGCCCGGTACCTTGACCAGCAATGGCCTGAAAATCCACGTCAGCGCCATCAGCGTGAAGACGACGGCTACCCGCTTCTCCGGCACCGTGATTGCGCCAAGTTCGCTCTTGAGCTTGCGCAGGGATGCGCGCCCCTCACCCGATGTCTTGAAGTCGACCCTGAAGGCGAAGCGCGTGAGCACAACCCAGGCGAGCGGCAACATCATGGCACTCAACGGGAGACCGACGAGCATCCAGCGCGAGAAGTCGATCTCGGTCCCGTAAGTCTCCTGCATGAAGGAAACCAGTATGCCGTTCGGCGCGGTGCCGACCAGGGTCGCCATGCCGCCGATGGTCGCGCCGTAGGCCACGCCGAGCAGCAGCGAGTACTGGAAGTTTGCTTTCGCGTCCTCGTCGAGACCGTCCACCGAGTTGTGGATGACGGCGATGATCGAAACGGCAATGGGCAGCAGCATCATCGTAGTGGACGTATTCATGACCCACATGCTGATGAGGGCGCTGGCCGCCATGAAGCCGCCGACGAGCGATCGGCCGCTGCCGCCGGCGTGCTGCAAGACGGTCAGGGCTATGCGCCGATGCAGGTTCCAGCGCTGCATGGCAAAGGCGACCACGAAGCCGCCCAGGAACAGGTAGATCACCTTGTTGGCGTAGGGTGCCGTGGTGTCCTGGATGCTCGCAATGTCCAACAACGGGAAAAGGACGATCGGGAGAAGTGCCGTGACCGCGATGGGTACGGCTTCCGTTGCCCACCAGGTGGCCATCAGTACGCCGACCGCCGCCGTCATCCAGGCGGTTGCCGCGAGGTCGTCCGGCGGCCCGGCAAGTATCATCGAGATGGCGAACAACGGACCGAGAAACAAGCCGACCAACTGGTGTCGTGAGCGACCCTCGTGATGCATGTCTGTCAACGGATTACCCCTGCGGTTTCGTGGTGTAGCAAGCCTACCTGTTTCGGTCAGAATCGTCCCGTTCTCGAATAAGCAGGCTAGATATAGTGTATTACTCGCCTTCCAATACAAGATGTAGTAGCATTCCGTGCGTACCGATCCGGTACGCACGGAGATGAGATGTAAGAAGGCAATGCGGGCAAGCTGCCATGCCGGATGCGTGAGTCAAAGGCGGGTTTTGCGTGAAACCTCTCAACACGCCGCCTTGAATGGCCGGAATCCTGCAACCGGTCAGTGCCATTGACGAAGCGGATTGCCAACCGGGGGATGTACAACGCCGAGTGCATGCGACAATGATGTTTCAGTCATTCGAACGCGAACTGAACCCCGCCGGATACATCTTCTGCTTACTGTGCCGCCCAGTTTCTGGGCGGCCTTTTTTATGCAGGGACGCATTTATGCCGTGGAGCACATGGATGTGCGAGAACGGCGTTATGCAGGGACGCATTCATGCCGTGGAGCACATGAACCGATGACCAGAATCCTTGTTGCGCTGATGGCCGGCGTGTTGCTCGCGGCCTGCGCGAGCGGCCCTCCGCAACTTCCATACCCCGCGTTCATCCAGGTCGATGCGCTTGAAGACATGTTCATGGCTGCCCTGCCGGGTACCCGCGGCAAGCAACTGGCCGGGGATCCGCAAACGCGGCGAACCAGTAACCGTATCGATCTGCCATCGGGATGGAAGGGCACCAGCGGCGGCATGCCGGGCCGCTCGATGGAGATCTTCGTGCTGGCGGGCCGGCTGACAATCGCGGATATCGACCTCGACTCCGGGGGCTATGCATTCCTGCCCTCCGGCTCGCTTGGCTTCAATATCGAAAGCCCGCAAGGCGCGCGCATCCTGTACTTTGTCAACGATACCGACCCGGAGTCCGTTATTCGCTCGCTGATCATCGTCGATGCGGACAT
>JAOUNK010000053.1 GCA_029881015.1 Gammaproteobacteria bacterium
CTGCGTGTGCCCGATGTCGAGAAAGAGCTGGGCTATGTCTTCGACGCGGTGCGCACGATTCGCCGCGAACTCGACGGCAAGGTGCCACTCATCGGTTTCGCCGGCAGCCCCTTTACCTGCGGTACGTACATGGTCGAGGGCGGGTCCAGCAGGGAGTTCCCGACGATCAAGGGCCTCGCGGCCGAAGCACCCGAAGTGCTCGACGAACTGATGGAAAAGGTCGCCGAAACGACGACCGAGTACCTGAATGCCCAGATCGAAGCCGGCGCCCAGGCGGTACAGATCTTCGATACCTGGGGTGCCGCACTGGAGCCGGACGCGTTTCGCCGCTTCTCACTGGCGCCCATGCAAAAAATCGTGGATGGCCTGACGCGCGAAAGAGACGGCCGCAGGATCCCGGTCATTCTCTTCACGAAGGGCGCGGGTCCGTTGCTCAGGGACCTCGCCGACACGGGATGCGATGCGCTCGGGGTGGACTGGACCACCGATCTCGCGGACGCGCGTGAGTTCGTGCAGGACAAGGTCGCCTTACAGGGCAATCTCGATCCGGCCACGCTCAGGGAGAGCCACGAAGTGATTCGAGAGGGCGTCGCAAGGACGCTGGCGAGCTATGGGAACGGGCCGGGGCACGTCTTCAACCTCGGCCATGGCATTACGCCGGACATCGATCCCGAAAGTCTCGGCGTACTGGTCGATGCGGTACACGAGCTGAGCCCACAGTACCACGGGAACTGATTACTCGTCGCGCAGCGCGCGTCGCAGGATCTTGCCCACGTTGGTCTTCGGTAGTTCGTCGCGGAACTCGACGAGCTTCGGCCGCTTGTAGCCGGTCAGGTTTTCCCGGCAATGGTCGAGGATGTCCTGCTCGGTAACCGATTCGTCCTTGCGCACCGCGAATATCTTCACGATCTCTCCGGAGCGCTCGTCGGGGATGCCGATGGCGGCCGCCTCCAGGATGCCATCGAGCTCCACAACCACATTCTCGATCTCGTTCGGGTAAACATTGAAGCCCGATACGAGAATCATGTCCTTCTTGCGGTCTTCGATCCAGACGAAGCCGTCGTCATCCATGCGCCCGATATCGCCGGTACGAAGCCAGCCGCCCGGCAGCATCACATCGGCCGTTTCCTTGGGACGCTGCCAATAGCCCTCCATGACCTGTGGACCCTTGATGCAGATCTCGCCAATTTCACCCAGGGCAAGGCGGTTGCCGTCCTCACCGACGATGCACACGTCGGTCGAAGGGACGGGCAGGCCGATCGTCCCTGTGAAGTCGCTGTGCACGGTGCAGCAAATGGCCACGGGCGACGTCTCGGTCAGGCCGTAACCCTGCAGAATCGAAGTGCCCGTCTTCTGTTTCCACTCTTTGGCAACGGCCGGTTGCACGGCCATGCCGCCACCGATCGCAATGCGCAGGTGCGAAAAATCGATCTTGCCGAAGTTCTCTGTGTTCATAAGCGCGGCGAACATCGTGTTGACGCCCGTAAACAGGTTGAACTTGTGGTTGGCGATCTCCTTTGCAAAGCCTTCGAAGTCGCGTGGGTTCGTGATGAGAATATTTTCGCCCCCGAGCGCCGTGACCGTCAGGCAGTTCCCTTCGAGCGAGAAGATGTGGTACAGCGGCAGCGCCGTGATCGCAACGACCTGGTCGACGCCTTCGTACGCATCGTCCTGCCAGATGATGGTCTGCTGTACGTTGCTCACCATGTTGCGGTGACTGAGCATCGCACCCTTGGACACGCCGGTCGTACCACCCGTGTATTGCAGAAAGGCGATGTCGGCGAAGCCAAGATCGACGTCCTTGAGTTTGCGCCCCGAGCCTATCCTGAGCGCCTTGTTGAAGCGTGTCTGGTGGGCGAAACGGTATTTCGGCACACCGCGCTTGACGTAGCGCAGCAGGAAATTGGTGACCGTGCCGCGCGGCCAGCTGAGCAGGTCGCCGACGCCGGTCGTGATGACATGGTCGACATCGGTATCGGCGATGACATCCTCCAGGATGTGTGCGAAATTCTCGAGAATGATGATGCTGCGGGCGCCGGAGTCCTTCAGCTGGTGCCGCAGCTCGCGGGCGGTATAGAGCGGATTGACGTTCACGACAACCAGCCCGGCCCGGAATATGCCGCACATCGCCACGGGGTACTGCAGGATATTGGGCAGCATGATGGCGACGCGCTCGCCGCGCATGAGCTTCAGTTCCTGCTGCAGGAAGCAGGCGAACTGCATGGACTTCTCGTTGAGATCGGCGTAAGTGAGCGTGCGGCCCATGTTGGTGTACGCGGGGCTGTTCGGGTACGCCGCGAAGCTGTGCTCGAACAGGTCTCGCACGGAGCGCCATGGTGGCGCAGGTATTTCCGCCGGAATGCCCTCCGGATAGGATTTAAGCCAGACTTTTTCCACGAAACCCTCTCTTTATTCAGCGCGCGTCAAGTGTAGCGCGGATTATGGGCCAGGCGTTATCCAGGAGCAGCGGCTGTGCTTCAGCGTTCGGATGAATGCGGTCGTCCTGCAGGAGCTCATCGTTCAGTGCGATGCCTTCCATGAAGAACTCTATCCATCGGATGTCGAGGTCGGACGCCACGTCGCTGAAGACCGCTTCGAAGGCCCGCGAATAGCGCGCACCGTAGTTGGTTGGAATGCGAATGCCCAGCAGCACGACCTCCGCACCGGAAGCGCGCGCGCGACGTGCTATGAGCTCGATATTGCTCTTGATGCTGGCGGTCGGAAAGCCCCGCAATCCATCGTTGGCCCCAAGCTCCAGGATGACAAGCTCCGGCGAAAACGTGCCGATGGCCTGATCGATGCGCGTGGCCCCGCCGGCGGTCGTCTCGCCGGTGATACTGGCGTTCACCACGCGATGTTCGTACCCTGTTTCCTCGAGCCGCTTTTGCAACAAAGCGACCCAGGATTGGTCAACGTCAATACCGTAGCCAGCACTGAGACTGTCGCCGAAGACCAGGATGGTCGGGGCGTCGGCAGCCTGTATGTTGGCCGTCATTAACAAGGCAACAAGAGAAAGCAAGATTCGCATGGCGGAAAAATCGATCGACAACGTGCTCAATGCACACCAGTTAAGTAAGGAGGTTAGCAGCCCGGAAGGGACTCTGACCATTCTCAGGGACGTCAGTTTCAGCATTGGTGCCGGTGAGTCGGTTGCCGTGGTCGGGCCTTCCGGGGCGGGCAAGTCCACCCTGCTGGCCCTGTTGGCGGGTCTTGACCTGCCCACGCGCGGCCATGTCGACCTCAACGGCTCGAATCTCTCGGAGCTCGATGAGGACGGCAGAGCGCTCGTCCGGGCCGAAAGTGTCGGCTTCGTGTTTCAGTCGTTTCACCTGGTGCCCTCGCTCAATGCGCTCGAGAACGTCATGTTGCCGCTGGAGCTCGCGGGTCATGGCGATGCGCGGCAGGCGGCGCGGGCCATCATCGACAAGGTCGGGCTCGCGGACCGGTGGAGTCATTACCCGGCACAACTGTCCGGGGGAGAAAAGCAGCGTGTCGCGATCGCCCGGGCGTTCGCGACAGAGCCGGCCGTCCTGTTCGCGGACGAGCCCACGGGCAACCTGGATGCCCGCACGGGCGCCAACATCATGGCGCTCATGTTCGAGCTGAATCGCAATTCATCGACGACGCTGGTGCTGGTCACCCACGACAACGGTCTCGCCGAACGTTGCGATCGCGTGATCTCGCTGGATATCGGCAGGCTTGTAAGCGACGTCAGGACAGCTGCATGAAAGCCGTTGTCTTCGCATTGCGGAGCTTTGGCCGCGAGCTGCGCTCGGGCGAGGTGCTGGTGCTGCTCGCAGCTGTCAGCCTCGCCGTCGCTGCGCTCACGGCCGTCGGTTTTCTCACCGACAGGATCGGCAAGGCGGTAGCGCGCCAGGCCAACGAAGTGCTGGCGGCGGACTTGCGGTTGCGATCCCAGGCGCCCGTACCGGATGAGTGGCGCGCGCTGGCGGCCGAATACAACCTTGAGACCGCCGATACGATGTCGTTCCCGTCCGTCGTCTTTCATGGTGACGACAACGCCCTGTCGTCGATCAAGGTCGTCAGCGACCTGTACCCGTTACGCGGCGCAGTGCGGGTTGCGGACGAGTTGTTCGGTGAGCAGCGAGCGGTTGACGATATTCCTGCCCCGGGCGAGGTTTGGGCAGACGGCGCGCTGCTCGCGCGGGTCGGCGCCGACGTCGGCGATGTGCTCGACATCGGCGAGCTGCAACTCACCGTCACGGCGGTACTGACCTATCGTCCGGACCAGTCCATCGGCTTCGCCTCGCTGGCGCCCACCGTCATTATGAACATTGCGGACATCGAGTCGAGCGGGCTTGTCGGCGAAGGCAGTCGGGTTGCCTATGCACTGCTCGTGGCAGGCGATGAGCAGGACGTGGCCAGCTTCAATGACGCCATCCAGGATATCCTGCCCGACGAGATCCGCATACGCAGCCAGGAAGAGAGTAGCGAACGCGCCTACAACGCCGCCGACAGGGCACAACGCTTCCTGTCGCTGACAGCCGTGATCAGCCTGTTGCTGAGCGCCGTCGCCGTCGCCATGTCGGCACGCCGGTTTGCGCATCGGCGCATGGATACGGTTGCGTTGATGAAGAGCCTCGGCGCAACCCAGGGTTTCGTCATCACGGTCGCTTTGGTGCAACTCCTGTTGCTCGGTATCCTCGGTGTCGCCGCGGGCAGCGTTGCCGGTTATGTTGCCGAGGAGTTGCTGGCGAGCGTCCTGTCCGATCTGCTCGCGGGCTCGTTGCCGGACACCGGGTTGCGACCCGTCATACTCGCAAGCGGGAGCGCGCTGGTATTGATGCTGGGCTTCGCGTTGCCGTCCATGATCCAGCTGAGAAATACCCCGCCGCTGCGCGTACTCCGCCATGACGAGATGCCACCGGCTCCTTCGCGGACGCTCGTAGTGGGTCTGTCCCTGGCCGCGGTTGCCGCGTTGCTGTATCGCTCGGTCGGCGATGCCCGCATGCTGGTCATCCTGATCGGCGGCATCGTGATCATCGCGGGCGCGCTGTACCTCGTGGGTCGCGGGCTCGTTGCCGTCATCGGCAGGGCACGCTCGGGCGTAGGTGTTGCCTGGCGTTACGGCCTGGCAAACGTGGCCCGCCGTGGTCGCGACAGCGCGGTGCAGGTCGTCGCGTTCGGTCTTGGCATTACCGTGCTCCTGCTCCTCACGATCGTAAGGACGGACCTGCTGGAAGGCTGGCGGCAGACGCTGGGCGAGAACGCCCCGAATCATTTCCTGATCAACATCCAGCCGCACGAACTCGACGCGGTTGGCGAGAGATTTGCGGCCAGTGACATGGACATGCCTGTCTTTACGCCGCTCGTGCGGGCGCGCATGACGACCATCAACGGTGAGTCGGTGAAGGACCGCGAGTACCCGAATCGCGACGGCGAGTGGCTCGCAAATCGCGAGGCAAATCTCTCATGGGCCGCCGAACTCAGCTCGAGCAACGAGCTTGTGGCAGGTACCTGGTGGCCCGCCGGTTATGCCGGACCGCCGCTCGTGTCCATCGAGGAGGAATCGGCGACAAACGCAGGGCTCGCGATCGGCGATCGCCTCAACTTCTTCGTGGCGGGCAGGAACATCGAGGCGGAGATCGCGAGTATCCGCAACGTGAACTGGGATTCGTTCGAGCCCAATTTCTTTATCGTGCTGTCCCCGGGTTCGCTGGATGACATGCCGACGACCTACATATCGAGCATGCGCATTCCGGACGGCAAGCAGGCGATGCTCATCGACCTGATGCGCGCGCATCCGAGCATCTCGGTCATCGATCTCGGCGCTATCCTGGAGCAGGTGCGCGGCATCATCGAGAAGGCGAGTCTCGCGGTGCAGGCCGTCTTCGTATTTACGCTGGCCGCGGGGATCGCCGTGTTGTTCGCAGCCGTGCAGTCGACGATCGATGAACGTCGTTTCGAAAGTGCGATGCTGCGCGCGCTGGGCGCGCGCCGCCGCACGGTATTTGCCGGCGTCATGGCGGAATTTGCGGCGCTGGGCGCGGCCGCCGGCATTCTTGCATCGGCCGGAGCCTCGGTCCTCGCGGCCATCGTCGCTGTCGAGCTGTTCAATCTGCCGTATGAGTTCAATCCGCTGATCTGGATAGCCGGTGTCGGTGCGGGCATTCTCGTGGTGTGCATCAGCGGCTTCTTCGCGGCACGCGGTGCCGTCAACGCCGCGCCCGTCGACGTGCTCCGGGGGGCCACGGGATGAATGATGTCAGGCTCTCCTGCGGGGTGGTCGTCGTGAGGCGCGCGGACAGTGACTGGCGGGCGCTCATGCTGCGGGCCTTTCATCACTGGGATTTTCCCAAGGGCATCCGCGAGCGCGATGAAGCGCCCATGGTGGCCGCGGTACGCGAGGTCGGTGAAGAGACCGGCGTGATCGACCTGTCGTTCGAGTGGGGCGACCGCTACTTCGAGACAGGACCCTACAGTCGCGGCAAGATTGCGCGCTACTTCATCGCGACGACGGAGCAGGAAGACGTTGTCATGGGCCCTTCGCCGGAAACCGGCGAGCCGGAACACCACGAGTGGCGCTGGGTATCGTTCGATGAGGCCTACGACCTGGGTTCGCCGCGCGTGCGGTCCATCGTGCAATGGGCGCGGCAGATTGTCGGCGCCTGAGACCGGGCCAGGTCAAACGACGCGACAGCGTTCCTCGCCCCTGAGAAACGCGGCAATGTTGGCGGTAAGTTCATCGATGGCGTTCTGGCGAGCGGTCAGCGTCCCCCACGCGATGTGCGGGGTCACAACCAGGTTGTTGCCCCGGTAGTCGAGCAGTGGGTCGCCATCGGCGGGCGGCTCCTTCGGCAGAACGTCAATGGCCGCCGCTGCGATTTCGCCGCTGCGCAAGGCGCTGACCAGTGCTGCGGAATCAACCAGTCCGCCGCGCGCGGTATTGATCAGGATAGCGGTGTTCTTCATTGCCTTGAATTCGTCAGCACCGAAGAGTCCGCGCGTAGCGTCGTTGAGCGGGCAATGCAGCGTAATGGCGTCGGCACGCGCGAGAAGGTCGCTCATGGGCACCCGGCCTTCCGGAACCTCGTCGGTCCCGGGACGCGCAGCGACAATAACGTCCATACCGAAGGCCCTGGCGATGGTTGCGACACGCTTACCGAGCTCGCCGTAACCGACGATGCCGAGCGTCATCGCGGACAGCTCCCTGATCGGGTACGTCAACAGGCAGAAATTCTTCGCCTTCTGCCACTCGCCGGCGCGCACATCTGCCGCATAGGAATCGAAGTTGTGCGCCAGGCTCAGGAGGCAACCGAACACATGTTCAGCGACTGACTGCGAACAGTATGCGCGTATGTTTGCAACAGCGACGCCATGCTTCTTCGCGGCGACGAGGTCGACGTTGTCGGTGCCTGTCGCGGTAAGGCCGATGAAGCGCATCTCAGGGGCATTGGCGAACAGCGTGTCGGAGATCAGGACCTTGTTGCCGAGCACGATCTCTGCGCCGGCGATACGTGCGGCGACCTGGCCGTCGGCCGTGTCGTCGTAGATCTCGAGATCCGGCAACAGCGCCCGCAGCTCACTGACATCGAGGTCCGGACCCATGGTCCCCCAATCGAGTAAAACAGCCTTCATGTGGATATTCGGTCCATGGTGTCGCAAAGTACGGGACGATGACCGAACCTTTCTGGAAACGCAAATCGTTGGCGGAGATGAATCGCGAGGAGTGGGATTCACTCTGCGATGGCTGCGCGCTGTGCTGTTTGCACAAGGTGCAGGACGAAGATACGGACGAGGTCTTCTACACCGACGTGGCTTGTCGGTTGCTCGATCTAGACACCTGTCGCTGCACGGACTATGCAAACCGCGCCAAGGAGGTGTCCGAGTGCCTGGTGCTGGTGGCGGAACGGCCAGAGGCATTTGCATGGCTGCCGGCCAGTTGCGCCTACCGGCGCCTGTCCAGAGGACAGGACTTGCCGAGCTGGCATCCGCTGTTGACGGGTGACACAAACAGCGTGCACGAGGCGGGAATTTCCATCCGCGATTTTGCCGTTGCCGAAAGCGAGGCGGACGGCTGGAGCATCATGCAGGACCTGGGTGCGAATGAAGACTGATGCAATCAGGTGTACTATTGCCTCGCAAACGCGGAGGCAATAGCCGCCAGTGGAAGAAAAAGAATTCGAAGATCCTCTCAAGGCTGAATCCGCGGCGATGGAACGGCTGCGCGATCGAACAGACGAGCTGGAGCTGATCATCTCCAGCTTGACGATCTTTGCTTTGTTCTCGATCCCCGGCTGGCTGTTCGACAAGATTGCCGACATTTACACGCACCTGTCGACGAGCATGGTCATCGCCAGTACCGTGGGCACCGCACTACTGGCTGGCACGAGTTACGGATTGGCCGCGTGTTTCGTGGTGCATTTGATGGCGCGCGCCTACTGGGTTGGTCTCATCGGTTTGCGTACGGTTTTCCCGGACGGGATCAACTGGAGCAAGACGCCGGGTCTGGGGCCGCTGAGCCGGCAGTTCTACCGGGACACGCTGCCCGATCTCGATACCGTCATCCAGAACACCGATCGGCTTGCATCGTCACTGTTTGCGGTGATCAGCATGCTGACGCTGAGCGTGCTCTGGTTCGGCACTATTCTGATCGCCATCCTCGTCGCATCCGGGGTGGTCGGCGCCCGTTTCGGTCTCACCAACACGGCCATGGGTATCGGCATAATCGTGCTGCTCGTGGTGTTCCTTGGCGTACCGGTACTTGTGTACCTGCTGGACCGGCAGCTCGCCGCGCGCGTACCGCGCCTGCGCGACAACCGTTTCTTTGTGGGTCTCGTCCGGTTTTTCAGGCGCATCGCCGGGTTCGCCTACCCGCAGCGTCTCGTGCTGCCGGTGCAGCTGACGCTGCAAAGCAATACACGCCCGGTCGCTTTCTTTGTCGCGCTGACGATCAGCGTAATTGTCATCGTCGCCGTCGGCAATACGCGTGCCGCGGCGTGGCGAAGTTTCACGCTCTCGGGAGAGTTCACCTATCTCGATACGACGCAAGTGCGGGAAGGTTTCCGTAGCACGTACTACGAGGACATGCCCAGTTCGCTGGATCGCTTGCGTGGCTGGCCCCGGATCGACAGCTTCACTCAAAGTGGCCACTTCGTTCGTTTGTTCTTGCCGTATCAGCCGCTGCGCGACAACCTTGTGCTCGATCAACTTTGCCGCAGTGCGGAGGAAGCACCGGACCGGGTCGACTGCCTGCGCCAGCTATGGACCGTCGGCATCGAAGGCAGGCCGGTCTCGATGGCTGGTTTCGAGCCTGCCGAGCGCGGCGACCTGGGAATGCGAGGGCTGATCGGTCTCGTGCCCCTGGCGGGACTCGAACCGGGACTGCGTCACATCGAAGTGGTCTGGAATCCGAACGCGACTGAGGAAGCCGCCCCGCTGGACGATCGCTATACGCAGATCAACAGCAGGTATGTCATTCCGATCGCGTTCTCACCGGATTTCGAAACGCCTCTTGATTGACGCGCGGACTCACTGGTTCGTCGTAGTCAAGTAGCGTCGATGTTGCAGCGCGAGCGCAT
Source organism: Gammaproteobacteria bacterium (assembly GCA_029881015.1). GTDB lineage: Bacteria > Pseudomonadota > Gammaproteobacteria > Steroidobacterales > Woeseiaceae > UBA1847. The sequence goes on from JAOUNK010000053.1 coordinate 9,543, forward strand.
TTGCATATGGTGAGCAGCGTTCAACTGCTGCTGATCCGGGTTCCCCGAACTCCGTGACAAACTCGTGCGTTATGGCGCCCGGCATGACACAGAGACGACCCTGAACCGCGGCACCGCTAATGAATTTTAAAGCCATTGAGAACAAGTACTAACGATACGGTCCAAATTGCCAAACTTGGCAAAAGGAATATTAGCCCGGTGATGCGATGCCAGAGCGGGTCGCGGAACATCAACCAGGCACAGGCACAAACGGCTGACGCCGGCACGAAGAATATTCCAACGTAGAACCAGAATTCACTCGCGAGAAACGTATGGTTTGAAACCCCTGCTATCCAAACAATGCTTGTTAGGCCAAAAACCGGGATTGAAGAATAGATAAGACTCTTGGGCACTGGGATAGACACCTAACTGGTAACTGTTGAATTATGGTGTCGCATAGCAAGCCGGCATTCACGTAATTGCAAACGTATGAAGGAGATCTGCCAGACACCATCAAGCTTTTTACAAGCGAACGAGCGGTTCGGCACAGACCAGTTGTTCGATCTGAGTGCTTCGAGAAATTGGTCGTAGTCCACTTACCGATGGCCCTTGAAACTGGTGATTGCTTTGAGCGACCGCAAAGTCACAAGCCGTTATATTACCTCAACTTTTTCGAGCGGCTGCTATGCGATGTGAACAAGAAAACCTTGCCAGTATCCGACATCGATCCATGAGCCAAACTTGTAGCCGACTTTCTCAAAATGCCCACATTTTCGGAGCCCGAATTTTTCGTGCAATGCGATACTCGCTGGATTTGGCAGTGATATTCCGCCGATAACGACATGAAAACCTTGAGCCCTCAACTCCCGAAAAAGCACCTCGTATAGGCGCGTGCCAATTCCCCTTCCTTCATTTTCCGGGTGAAGATAAACGGTTACCTCCACCGAAAAACGATAGGCGCAACGACCTTTCCATTTGCTTGCGTAGGCGTACCCCACGACCTGGCCGGCTTCGTTCTCGGCAACACACCACGGCAGCTTCAGTTCTTGGCTCTCGGCAATACGCTCTTGAATTACACTCGCGTCAAGAACGTCTTCTTCGAAAGTAGTGGTAGTGTTCGCAATATAATGATTGTAAATATCTGCGACACAACTCGCATCGGCTAGCTCTGCGCTTCTCACTTTCATTTCTCACCCTTTTTCTTTCGGGCATAGGCGGTCATCGGCGTCGTTGTCATTTCCAGATAAATTCTGACCGTACGACGATGGCCATGCCCGACCAGTAGACGCGCGAACCAAAAAATGGCGCCGGGAACAAGGGCCATTCCAAACCAGTTTGGTTCCACACAACGCCCTCCTCATTGCTGGACAGCACAACTAGAAATACGCCTGTATTCGACCGACTGCTTCCGGTCGGTAGCCGACATTTTACCTCAAGTTGCACGACTGGCTGCTATGCAGAAGTAAACCGGCCGTTCGCGTTGCTTCGTGGTGACCGCTCGCTCACGGCCATTACCAGCCACTGAAATTGCGCTATTGCAGCATCAGATCAGCCTCCGGACGCACCCTCGAATCTCGCCAAAATAGATCCAGCGTTCTTCAAGAAATTGTCGATCGCGGACTGCGAGTATCCGAGGGCCGCCGGACGTTCTAGCCGATGTTCTTCTTCGGTATCGTCCTTCTCCAGACTGGCTATCATCGCGAAGTTGAAATGCGGTACGGCGTAGTCCGAGTCTGGAGATATGGCCTTTGCAAAAGCCTGCTTGGCATCGTCAAGCTGTCTGAGTTCGAGGTTTGCGGCAACAACGTTGTTCAGCGCCATGGCAACCGGATCACGTGTGTAGACGGCGCCCTGTAGCCACAACAACTTACGTAGCCAAGGTTTCGACTCGACGCGCTCAATGAATTGCTCAGACGCAGTAATGCCGGTCCGAAAACTCCCACTCTCAAGCAGATAGCGGTCGGTCGATCTACTTCCCGGCCACCGGCTCAGTCCGGCCAGAACCGGACACTCGGCCGACCAAGAGCCGCTCAAGTTGGATCAACGAGACTCGTTTTCAACAGCCAGCCAACGGATGTATTTCCTTTCTGAACCGTAGGCAGGAATCCCAATAAAGACAACACCTCGATTTTTTTCACGGTACTCACCGACCAATGAGCCATCCTCAGCTTTCCCAAGTCCTACTTTTCGTGAGGCGACAATGACGGCGCCAAAATCAGTATCCATGGTTGTTCTTATCTGTACCCATATCATTCCGTCTACGCACTGGTAATCACGGTCATCGAGGGAGAGTGTGCGAGATTGGTGGATCGGATTGAGACCATCAAAGTGAACCTGCAGTATCCCCTCACCAGGCTGCTCGAGAGAAATGCTGTCGTCACCAGGAAGTGCTGTATTGAAGAAGATTGTGGAGAGGTGTCTGACCGGCGAATAGATACAGTTGGAATAGCACTGATTGAGATCTGGTCGGTCACCGCACTCGGCGCAAAATTGAACGCCATCATTTCCTCGACCGGCGTTTTCATAGATGCCAGCTATATCCGGGCATTCTCCAGCGTCAATCAAGATAGGTGACCAGTTCTCAGGGTACGGGTCTTGGTCTACGATGACGCAACCGGAACTAAATGTGAACAGCAAGAGCGTCATCGCTAAGCCTTTGCGAGTATCCCGGCAGCCCAGCCATCTTCGAGTTTCTCGGGGCTCATCCATGGCTCATCGGGGTCTAGCTTGAGGTGATATTGACGTCTTGCAGAACGCCGTCTTCGTCAAAGAAGAAAGTAAGTGTGGTCTCGGAAGTCAGTTCAAGCGGAGGCGTGCACTGTGTAACCACGATGATGCCGTCAATCGAGAGCCACCTGTATGTCAACGTCGACTCATCAGTGGATACCGAGTCGGGCTCGCCCATCGCTAGCATCACATCAGCGCGAGATACTTGTCCTGGAGCGAATTCATCGTACCGGGCCGGAAAGTGCTCGCGTGATTCGGGCGGAACCTGCTTGATGGGTACGTAACAACCTGTGCTTACCCAGAGTAGCAGGGCGAAGAGTCCAAGATGCTTCAGCCGTCGCTCTGGTCTCATCGTACTTTGACCATCGAATGGGACTGAAGAGTACCGTCGGCATCGAATACGAGCACGAGACTGAAACTCGTCTCATACCAGGTTCCTGGAGCATCCCGAACGAAATACCCCTTCTCTCGGCTGCCGCCAATTCGGTAGGTCAGGATATGCTCATCCTCGAACGTGGCGGAAGGCTGCCCGAGGCTCAAAATGACATTCGTGCGGCTCGTCTCTCCGTCATTGATGAAATCAAGCAGCGCCGGGTTTCCATGCTGCTGCGGAGTTGCGCAACCAACAGATGCCAATATTGCAAGCAGGCAGACAAGAGCGGGTTTCATGTTTACCGTCCCGTGCGAGCTAGTCAATTTTCCAGCGCAACCAACTTGCTGCTAACAATTTCACCGACATCAGGCTAT
>JAOUNK010000354.1 GCA_029881015.1 Gammaproteobacteria bacterium
CCGTTGAAAGCGGCCGCGACTATGCAACGACGAATATCCCTGACACCAAGCTGCGTAACGTCTACTTCCGGCCGTTCAAGGCCGCTGTCGACGCCGGCGTGTCCACGCTGATGACGTCCTTTTCTGATCTCAATGGCATTCCCGCAACCGGCAACAGCTACATTCTCAACGACGTCCTGCGCGGGGAGTGGGGTTTCGAAGGCTTCGTCGTCAGTGACTGGGATTCGATCCGGCAACTGCGCATCCATGGGCTGACGGAAAACGACCGGGAGTCCGCTGCCGAGGCGTGTAGCGCAGGCGTCGACATGGAGATGGCAGGCGATGCCTACCGCAATCACCTGTCGAGCCTGGTCGAGGATGGCGCCATCAGCGAGGCAACCATCGATACGGCGGTGGCCAGGATACTGCGCGTGAAGTTCGACCTCGGGCTGTTCGAGAATCCTTACACAGACCCGGGCGCCTTGCCTGAGTTCGGCAGCGAAACGGCCCTCGCCGTCGCGCGCGAGGCCGCGCTGCAAAGCATCGTGCTACTGAAGAACGACCATGGCGTCCTGCCCTTGAACACTGACGGCTGTTCCTCGCTGGCGGTCATTGGCCCGCTCGCGGATGCTCGCTACGAACAGCTCGGAACCTGGATATTCGACGGCGACGAGGAATTGAGCATTACGCCACTGGCTGCCATCGGGGCACTCGTCGGTGACAACACGAAGATTCGCTTCGTGCGGGCGATGGAGAATTCCCGGTCCCGGGTGAACGAGGAGTTTGACATCGCCGTCGATGCCGCGAATGCCTCGGACGCGGTGCTGCTGTTTCTCGGTGAGGAGTCGATCTTGTCCGGTGAGGCACACTCCAGGGCAGACATTGGTTTGCCCGGTGACCAGGTGGAACTCGTCAGACGTATCCGTGCAACGGGCAAGCCCGTCATCGCCGTCATCCTGGCAGGACGGCCGTTGACCTTGTCCAATATTGTCGACGAAGTGGACGCGATTCTGTATGCCTGGCACCCGGGAACGATGGGCGGGCCGGCCATAGCCGATCTTGTCTTCGGCATTACCGCGCCGTCCGGCAAGTTGCCGGCGACGTTTCCGAGAGTGGTCGGGCAAATACCGATCTACTACAGCCAGAAGAACGGCGGCAAGCCGCCTACCAGGGAAAACGTCGTCCACATTGACGATATCGAAACTTTTGCGCCGCAGACCTCCCTGGGTATGAGCGCGTTTCATCTCGACACGTGCTTTACGCCGCTGTTCCCTTTCGGTCACGGCCTGTCTTACACCACATTCGGTTACGGGAATATTCAGGTGAGTGCCGCCGAGATCGAGCTGGGTCAAACGCTCGTGGTCAGTGCGGATCTCTGCAACCATGGCGATATTGAGGCTGAGGAAGTCGTCCAGCTATATACGCGCGATCTCGTTGCCAGCGTTACCCGGCCGGTCCGGGAGCTGAAAGGCTTCAGGCGCGTGCGCCTGCTTGCCGGGGAAACGCAGACCGTGCGTTTCGAGCTGCATACCGATGCACTTGCATTCTACGGCCGGGACGGCAAGGCGACAGTTGAGCCTGGGCTCTTTCACGTCTGGATCGGTGGAAGTTCGGATACGGAGCTGCGCGCGGACTTTCGAATCGTGAAGTCCGACTGACAGCCTGGATTACGGGAGAAAGCCATGCGTCACCTGGTCCTTGTTCTTGCCATTCTGGCATTCCTGCCGGCCTGTTCCCCGTCAGAGGATGACAAACCGCTTCCTCAGGAGAATAGAAAGTTTATGCAGCAATCAAGCGATCTTATCAACGGCGAAGTCATGGCTATAGCGTATTCTGGCTTTCGCGCCGGCCAGCACCCTGACCGCGGAGAAGGGGCGAACAATCCGAGTCGGGAGGAGATTCTCGAAGATCTGCAGATTCTCGTGAACAACGGCTTTGGCCTGATTCGCATGTACGACACGGGCGAGAACACCGTCACGACCCTGGAACTGATCGCTGAGCACGATCTGCCGCTTAAGGTCCTGCTCGGCATGTGGCTGCGAGCCGAGGTCAGTAACCACGAAGGTTGCCCGTGGCTCGACGAGCCGATTCCCGATGCCGAGCTTGCGGCGAACAAGATCGCAAACGAACAGGAGATAGAGCGGGGGCTGATGCTGGCCGAGCGCTTCGCCGATATCGTTGTAGCGATCAACGTCGGTAACGAGGCGCTGGTTGACTGGAACGATCACATGGTGCCGCTCGACCAGGTTATTGCCTATGTTCGGCAGGTCAGGGCGGAGGCGGCACAGCCGGTCACGGTGGCCGACAACTACGAGTGGTGGATCGCGGACGGCGCCCCGTTGGCGGCGGAAGTGGATTTCCTCGGCGTGCATTCGTACCCGGCCTGGGAACACAAGACAATTGACGAGGCACTGGCCTACACGATTGACAACATAGAACGTGTCCGTGCCGCACTGGCGGACAGGCCGATTGCGATTCTCGAGGCTGGCTGGGCGACGGTCGCAGAGGAATTCCCTGAACAGGCCAGCGAGGCGAACCAGGCTCGCTACTTCGAGGAAGTCCTCGATTGGGCCGCTGAATCGAATACCACCGTGTTTTTCTTTGAGGCTTTTGACGAGCCCTGGAAGGGTAATCCGGACAACGTGGACGGCGCCGAGAAACACTGGGGCATTTTCAATGTCGATCGCTCGCCCAAACAGGTAATGCAGTAGGCTGAATCGGCGTGCCCGGCAACAAGAGTATTCAACGAGCATCCTTGCGCGGGCTGCGGACGTTCTGCGTTGCAGCGCGCTACGAGAGCTTTCGGGCCGCGGCCGGCGAACTGTTCATCACTTCGTCCGCCGTCAGCCACCAGATCAAGGGCCTCGAGGAGCAGCTCGGGCTGCAGTTGTTCGATCGTGGCTCACGTGAACTGAAACTCACCGACCTCGGCAGTTCTCTCTACGAGGAGCTGTCCCCGCTGATAGACCAGGTCGACGTGGTTGTCGCTGGTTATCAAAAAGCGGGACGGCGGGAATCGGTCCGCGTTTCCGTGCAGCCATTTTTCGCGAGCGAGTTTTTCGTTCCGCGCCTGAGTGAGTTCGCCGCGAGATACCCGGACATCGATATCCAGGTTGGCACCAGCGACGAAAGCGCGGAGAAACATCCGGCCGACGCCGACTTGTCGATTCGCCTGTTCCGCGCACCCCTGCCGGGCTACCGATCCGATCTGCTGTTTCCGCTGCGGATGGCGCCGGCCGGATCACCGGACTTCAAGAAGGCCATGGTGGTGCGCGGCAAGCAAATCCGGAGCGCCTTCCCGCTCATCGTGCACGAGACCAGACCCAAGGCCTGGCGGAACTGGTCGCAGGCCACGGGGATCGGCATTCCGGCCGACAGCAAGGTCACTCGCCTCGACTCGATGATCGCCGTGGTGCGTGCGGCGGAGCAGGGCCTCGGTGCGGCGCTGGTTCCCG
>JAOUNK010000355.1 GCA_029881015.1 Gammaproteobacteria bacterium
GTACGCAAAGGCCGCCGCGTAGGTCAGGAAGATGAGATTTCGGCCCGCCACGAATGTGTTCGGCAGGCCTGTCGTCTCGACCACGCCGGCGCCAACATCGATGTCCGGGTCCGTCAGGGCATCGCCGCCGAGCGCTGCGAATGTATCGATCGGCAAACAGGTGTTGCTAATGCCGGCAAAGTCAGCAATCGCTGCGGCGCAGTCGATTTCGACACGGTGCCGCTGCCCGTAGTCGAAAGTCACCGAGGCAACCGCCTCGGCGCCGAAGCGGTCGATGGCCCAATACAGGCAGGTCGTTGAATCCTGCCCACCGGACAGGACTACGAGCGCTTTTTCCATGTCACCCTGACTCTTTGAATTCGACGAGCCAGTCGGCCGTCAGCTCTATGGACGTCTGCAGGAGTTGCTCCGCCATTGCCATGTTCTGCATATGCCCTTTACCGTGAATTGTAACGGCATTGCAGTCTTCGAAGTAACGACCGCTGACATTGCCCAGGTTCTCGCTGGTCGCGACATAGCATGTCGTCGCGGCGCCCTCCTCGATCGTCTTGCCTTTGAACTTGACGTAGGTCGACCAGGCGAATCGCGAGAATGCACTGAGGTTACGATCGAGTTCCGTGTTGATTACGCCCGGATGCAGCGCGTTGCTGGTAATCCGCGTGCCACGCAGCAGTTGCCCGAGCTGCAGCGAAAACAATGCATTCGCGAGTTTGGAGTGCCCATAGGCCATCGCGTCCCCATAGGCCTTTGCCATGCCCAGATCATCGAACAGGATCCCTTCGTCAGGCGCATCGCGGTAGGCCGCACGGCTCGACACAATCACTATTCGTCCCTGCGGCGCGCGGTACAACCTGTCCATGAGGCGATTGACAAGAATGAAATGCCCAAGGTGATTGATGACAAAGTGCTTCTCGACGCCGTTAATGAGCTGTCGCTCATTGCCGCCCCCACGATAACCGGCGTTGCAGATCAACATGTCGATCGGCCGCTGCAGTACCCGAATCACATCGGCGCACTGTGCGACGATATCGAAATCGCCCAGGTCCAGGCGCAGCGGCATCGTCAGGCCCTGGACGCTCTTGCACGCCTGTTGTGCCCGTTCGAGGGAACGACTAGTACCGACCACAAACGCGCCACGCGCCGCAAGAACACGCATGGTTTCATAGCCGATACCTGCGGTGCATCCCGTCACAACCGCGAGCTTGCCGCGAAGATCCAGGCCCGCGGTGACGTCTTCGGCTGTCGCGTCTTCGTCGAAACCGCCGGGAGTCACATCGGCTACCGGTCGCTTGTCCACATCGCTGCATGCTGTCAGCGGCGCAATCAGCAGGCCCGCTCCCGCAACGCGCAGGAAACGCCGACGATTAATTGTCATCACCGAACAAGGCCGCCAGCGCGTCTTTGGCCGCTTCAGCCTCTGCGCTGGCTGATGGATCGAACGCCCTGTCGGACGGCTTGAACCAGTCACAAAAATTCGGCCGGTCCTTGTCGGTGACGTCTTCCGCCCCGTCTTCCCGGCACTGCCGCGGCACGGACCGGTCGAAATACAAGCACATCTTGCAGACGTGCAGGTCTGCGCTGCATGCCGGGCACTGGTCGCGGCGTGACAGTGGCAGCGATAACGCGGCCAGGGAAGCACCGCAACGCAGACAGGCCAGATTGTGAGACATGCGAACTCCCGGGTTACAGGGAGCTCGCATTATAACGCCTCAGTTCAGTTGGCTTGGGACGAACTCGTTCATGACGGCATCCTTGAGGATATCCGGCGGCAGCAGACCCTGCGCCAGGACGAAGTCATGGAATGCCTGCTGGTCGAATTTGTCGCGCAGCTTCAATTCAGTTTGTGCGCGCAGCGCCTGCATCTTGTTGTAGCCGTAGTAGTAGGCTGTAGCCTGACCAGGCATGCGATAGGTGTAACGCTCGACCTCGTTTTGCGCCCAGGACTCACCGATCGCCATATCGCTCATGATCAGGTCTTTAGCTTCGTCGGGTGTAATGAGTCCCAGGTTCAGCATGGGGTCGAGGAACATGCGCCCGGCCCGCATGAGTCGATACTGCAGGCTGATCATCTGCGCCTCGAGTGGCAGGTACGGACGCATGACGGCTTCGGCATACAGTCCCCAGCCCTCGACATTGGCGCTGTTGAATGCGAACAGTGCACGCGTGATGGATACGCCCGACTCGATGACGCTGGAAAACTGCATCTCGTGTCCCGGTCTGGCTTCGTGAGCCGTCAGTGTCCAGGATCCGGCCACATAAGTATCGTCCGTCTGGACCCAGCTGCCATCCTCGTTCTTGCCGAGAAGTGGAATGATGAAAGACGGGTACTCACCGGTATTGCCGATCATGCGTGGCACTTCGAGATGCGGTGCCGGCTGAGCGGCCGTCTCCGCCTCAGTGGCGATACGGATACCGGCATCGCGCTCCGGCAGGCTAATGATCTTCTCGCGAACGATGATCTCTTCGATGTCGCGCAACACAGCGTGGTAGTGATCGAGTAGCTTGTCGCCGTCTATGGACCCTTCTTCCTTGAGCCGCGCGATCACCTCGCGGTAGTCGCTGGTATCCCAACCTTTCTGCGCGGCAATCTGCGGGGCCAGGGCTTCCATTTCGTTGCGAATATCCATGTAGCCTTTCGTTGCCTGTTCGATCAGGTCCTCCGGCGATGCGTCGACACCCCAGTTGCGCAGGGCGTCCTCATAGATCGCGGCCGGCAGACGGTAATCGGTGCGTGCGCGTGGCAGCACTTCCGCCGTTACCCATTCGTTGTAGTCCCGCAGTTGCGCGGCGAGTGTCGCGTAACCCTCCTCCCAGCCCTGCAGGTCCGTTCCGGCGAGCAGGCTTTCTATCCCGCTGATGAACGACTCCGAGCGTTCGAGGTCCTGCTCGACCTCGCCCTTGTAAGGGCCGACCAGGCCCGCAACATCGAAACGCTCCATCGTGCGGGCTTTCGCCTGCTCCGTAATAGGCTCATAGCCCTCGACGAGACCGGCGTACTTTTCGATTCGGCTGATCGCCGCGGGATAGCGTTCGCGCGGAATCTGGGCATCGATCAGGCCTCTTACGCCGAAGAACACGGTCTGGCTGACATTGTAGTAAGGCAGCATGTTCGCCCGGTCCAGTTCCGATGTCCGGATGTTGTCCTCAAGCGCTTTGACGAGAATGCCGAGATCCTGTTTGACCTTGGGATGCGTCTCCGCCGCGGCACGCTTCTGCAACTCGGCGAGCACTTCCCGTGTCGCTGCAAGACTGCGCTCGTAGATTCCCGGGCCGAGGTCCGAGACCTGCTCATCCAACCCATCGATACCCAGGCTGCCGGCGCCTTCCGGACTGAATTTGGACATTACCTCGAGCACGACCTGCGCGTGCTCATTGCTTTTTTCTACCCAGCCCGGCTCTTCACCGCCGGCCGTTGCCGTGAAAGTCAG
>JAOUNK010000356.1 GCA_029881015.1 Gammaproteobacteria bacterium
TACTCTGTCGACCAGACCGGCGACGAAATGCCCCCCACTTTCCGGTCGATTGAAAACGAGCTGCTTGAGGGGCTCGACCAGCCACGGCAGTTCGAAAGTCACACCATAGACCTGGCTATACAACTCGCCGTCCTTCGTGATGATCGACGACTGGTTGATGTGATCAAAGCCGCGTGCTGTCGGGAAGTAGATGAAACCAAGGTCTTCACTCAATTGACCGATCGTTTCCGGTGAGGCACTCAGGAAGCGCCAGCCACGCTCATCGACGCCCTGCCGCCTTGCAAAGGCCCCCATCGCGTCCGGCGTGTCATGTGCAACATCGAAACCGATTGTGACGACATCGAAGCTGTCCTCACCGAGAGCCTCGCGCGCCGCTTCGACCGCCTCATTGAGATGCTTCGTCGTCTGCGGACAAACATGATGGCAGGATGTGAATATCATGCTGATCACGAGCGGCTTTCCCGCATGATCGCTGCGTAGCCTTACGGGTGCACCGAGATGATCCAGCAGTTCGTAGTCGCCAATCGTATTGCCCACGGCGGCCTGGGATAACTCCAGGGCCCTGTCCGGGTTATAGCGATCATCAGCCTGGGCGAATAACGAGAGTGGCACTAGCAGCGCCGCGAACAAGATTGTGCTTTTCATAGGTCGCAATGTAGCTCAAAAAGAAAGGGCGGGCATTCTGCCCGCCCTTTCCCAGGGTGTTGTCCAGGTACGGGCCGTCAGGACATCGGCCAGACTGAAGCCAGGTATTTCCAGTTCACCGCGTAGTAAAGAACGAAAATGACCAGGAAGAACATGGCCAGCAGGAACGTGCCAGGCGCCGCAAGACCCCATTTTCCGGCGGCCTCGTGACCGCCTTCGGGTACGAATACAGGATCGGCGCGTTGCACCCGGCCAAACTCGAATCCAAAGCTCGATTCCGACTCCACGGGCTTGCCGAAGAATACGGAAACGACGGTAACGAGGATATAAATAGCACCGCCAACGGTTGCGACCACGCCCGATATACCCACGATGCCCATAAGCGTGTAGGCGCTCGCCGGGTAGTCAAAACCCAGGGCCGCATTCGTGAAAGCCATATCCCAGTGGCGACGTTCAACGCCGAGTGTCCCCGCCCCCATCATCGCCAGCGTAAACACGGACATGCCGATGCCAAACAGGTAAGGCTGCACTTTCGCCAGTCCAGCGAAGGCAACCTGCTTGCGGAACAGCGTTGGGATCAGGAAGTAGGTCAGCGACATGAATGCCAAGGTTGTACCTATCACGACCGTGGCATGGAAATGGCCTGGCACGTAAATCGTGTTGTGGATGATGATGTTGATCTGCTCGGTTCCCATCACCACACCTGAAATACCGCCAATGAACCCAAACCCGACCAGCGAGATGAACATGCCCGAGAAGACCGGGTTACCCCAGGGCGCCTTGCGCAGCCACTCGAACAAGCCATTGGTAAGACCTTTCGCGCGCTGTGCAACTTCGATCGAGCCGGGAACCGTCAAGCCATGCACCATGGATGCCAACACCGCGAGGTACATCGCATAGGACGTGTTGAATATTTTCCACTCGGCCGAGAGACCCGGGTCTACGAGCAGATGATGCGCACTCGCGAGTTGCAGGAAGGCGATATAAAGGAAGAACGCCATCCTGCTGACTTTCTCGGACAACGGACGCGCACCGAACACAATGGCCGCGATGGCGTACCAGACGGCGACGTGTGCTGCGACATTGATCTGTTGTGACGAGTGACCAAGGGCCCACCAGACAACGCGGTACATTGCAGGATCGATATTGTTGATCAGTCCGAGTGACCATAACCACGTCGGAATCAACACGATCGCGCCAGAGGCAATGGTGAACACCGCGATGATGCAGGCTGTGAGTGCACCGAAAGTTACGAGCGGTATCGATCCTTCGTAGGTCTTTTCGTCCTTGGCAATGACCAGCGTACCGAGAAATACAAAACACCCGATCAGCGCACCAACCGCAAACAGGATCAGGCCAAGATAGAAGTTCGGATTTGCCGGCATCGGCACATACGACGTCATCATGACAGACGCCGTACCGGTTGCCACCGCGGCGTTGTTGACGATGATGCCTGCCAACATCAGGATGAACCCGAGCCACGCGATCTTCGGCGTTGCCAGGCGACACTTGAGCAGTGTCGACGAGCAGAAGTAAAGCACCGCGATCTCAAAGGAGATGATCCAGAAAATCAGCATGTTGACGCCGTGGGTTGTCAGCAGCTGGTAAAAACGATCCGCCGGCAGCAGATGCACAGCCGGCCAGCGCGTAAGCGTTACCAGCAATGCGGCAATACCGCCGATCAGAAGAATGACAACCGCCACAACCGCATGCGCCTTCATAAGCAATTCGGCAGGCTTGTGGTACTGCAGCCCGGTTTCAGGGCAGGTTCTGAACAACGCTTTACTCATGCTCCGCCCTCCGTCACGTAGATCTTGCCAACCATGTTGTGGTGTCCGGCCCCGCAGAACTCGTTACAGATAATTGTCTGTTCTCCCGACGTGTCGGGCGTAATGGTCAGGACCATCTCGTAGCCGGGCAGGATCTGCGTGTTGATGTTGACAGGCTGTAGCGAGAAACCATGCTGCCAATCCAGGGACGAGATATGCAGCCGATAGGTTTGCCCTTTCTCCAGTTCAAGGAGCGGGTACCACTGCCAGAGTCGGCCGGCGAGGTAGACATCCGAACCGGGGGGCGGCCTGACCACCGGAAGATTCAGGTCTGTCTCGGTCCGTACCGTGTACTGATCGACCATGGCCTGGGTTTTCGCAAGATACGCCTGCGGCGTCGTTTTGTAGGCTTCGCTCGAGAGGTTCTGTTTTCCGTAGATGTGCCAGAACGGCATCATGAAAAACATGATCAGGGACCAGACCAGCGCTATACCGATCCAGGTACCCTCGACCTTGTCCAGTGGTTGTCGCCACCAGACCGTCTCGGCGGGAGGTTGAATTGCACTCATAGTGGTTCCTCCAACTCTAGAAAATGTCTGGTGATTATGGAGCGATGGGGATATTCACGATTTCCATGATTCCCCAGATAATGTAGAAGACAGCCGGAAAGACAATTCCGATGAACAGCAGGATGAACGGATTGTCCAGAATACGCTGCATGAACGGAACCTGCGTCCGTTCCTCCCCCGGTGTGGATTGCTCACTCATAGCGGTGTTTCCCCCCTTGCGTTGAGTTCACTAATTTTGATTAATCGTATCCGCTGCCAGGGTCGATTTCACGACCAGCCGCAGTTTCAAAAGGCCTTACTAATGCATGTTCCACGGTAGACCTGTTGCGCACCACCCACTACTACGGATAATACGTACTTCCGTCAAGAATATTCTAGGGTTCTCGCTCTCCGAAAATCGGGTAAGCTGCCCATCCATGAAAAATCAACCGAGAATAGC
>JAOUNK010000357.1 GCA_029881015.1 Gammaproteobacteria bacterium
GACCGACAATGCGGATGAGACGGCACCGTGGCTGTCGCTCGAAAGCGCATGGCGTCAGAAATACCCACTACGCGGTGCGAGTGATTCAGTGCAGAGAATCATTGCTGGGTCGGATCCGCTCCTGCCGACGATAGCGAAAGTCGTCCTACAACAACGCTATGAGTCCCTCGGGGGGCGGTCGTTGACGTCGATTATCAACCCGAAAGCCGTGACGCCCACTTCCCTGGCGAGGTTCGAGCGCGAGGCTGGCGCACGTGCCTTCGAGTTGCCGTACGTCGTGAAAAGCGAAGCGATTCGGCTGCTGGCCCTGTCCGGGCTGGTTATCGCTACTCAGCCGGAACGAGCGCGCGAGTACTACGACAAACAGGAGAGGGCTCTGACCGTCTTGGGCCTGCAGGCTCAGGCCGCGTAGACCACGAATCAACGTATGAGGTATGTATCGTGAGTGACAGGAATCAGTTGGTAGAGCAGTTCCGAGCGGACATGCAGGCCGCCTTCGAGGACTTGCAGAGTTCGAATGCGGCAACATTGCTCAGGCTGTCGGATTCGATCGCCGAGTCCTTTTCAAAGCTCGACGAGGAAGTGGGCACAACCGGCGATGAAGTCCAGGAACTTCGCCGAGCGCTTCGCGATCTGCGCCGGGAATTGGCCGACCGTCCTGTGGCTCAGGTACAGCAGGCCGTGGCAAGGCCAGGAAGAAGGGTTTTGTCTGAAGAAGAGCTGGCGCTGATCAACAGAATCCGTGCGGCGCACCACTTCACGATCTACCAGCGACAGTCGTTCCGCGACAGGCAGCGCGCGCGCCGCGGAGGACCGCTGCGAACGGTACGGCTCAGCCAGGACGAACTACACATGATACGCCGCGCTCGCCGACAAGCTGCGGACGCCAACTAATTCGGAGACCTAGTCATGTTCTCGAACGATTTGTTTTTGATCAGATACGCCAACAACTCGCAGGGTGCCGGGTTGAACGAAGCCGATCCGCTGGATCTTGCTGACAGAGCGGCTTACGGCGGCAATGTCATGGAAGCAGAGGCCCGGGATATCGCCTCGTACCTCGATTATGTATGGCAGCAACATCACGACGAGACAGGCGCCGGCGTTGCGCATTTTCCAGAAGCGGCCCCCGACCCGGTCGGCCAATCACAAGACCTTCGAGACTCTTTCGTTGGGCCGGCACCAGGCTTCGGGTGTTTTCACCTGATTTACGCATACCTGATCGAAAACACACGCATGTACGAGATCATGGGCCGGGTGATCGACGCCTTCAATGCCGGCGAAAAACTCGGCGTCATGACACCGAACACCCGGCAGTGGATCAGTGTGACCGAAGCGCTTTTTTATCGGCAGCAGAACGCGCATGACCATGGCCCTCTGTCCACAATTACAAGCGACGCCCGCGCGGACGGCCGCGCTATTCGACGGAATGCCTACTACAGAATGTTCGGCATGGATCTCAATCATGGTACGGATGACAACAAACCATACCCGTACAAGAAGCCCGATGCGGCCAACAAAACCTTCGTCACGCTGTTCGAGGAGCTATTACGACAGATCTGGATCGCAAACGTCAATCAGCTCAATATCGCCGGCGACGAGACAGATGACGCGCAGATTCAGTACTTGTCCGAACAGCTCGATATCATGATGGGCAACAGGCGGCTGCAGGGCACGTTGAGCCGGGAGGAATTCAGCGCAGTCGCGACGATGGACTGGCTCAGGCTGGCTCTCAGCTTCAACAGTCCTGTTGTTGTCGATCTCCGCGCCCAGGCGGCCAACGAGGCGGAACGACTCAAGAAGATCGGCGAGCGTGTAGGCCTCCCGGCGCACGGAAAATCCGATGACTACTTCGCACTGGCGGGTGATACGTCGGCGCTTTTGTGTGCTATTGAGGCCGGGGCAGTATTCGACGCTGCGAGCTACCTCGCCTTCGTGCCCGATGTTCTGAATGTCATCAACCACTGGGCGCGTGCGACAGGAAAGGTGCTGAAGAGGTTGCCACGCCCGGTCATTCCCAGCGCGACGGCAGCATGACCGTTAGGCAAAACGCAAATCTGGGGGGATTACGACCGTGACAGAAAGTTACCGATCACCATTTGCGGCGGAGGTGTCCATGGATCACGAGGACGACTTCGACTTGGAGTACGGCGTGTATGAGACCGAAACGGAGGCATTCGAAGAAGACGAATCGTACCTGACCGACGGCTTCATAGATCGGGAGACTAACGACTTCCTGCTTGAGGCCGAGGACGACGAAGACCCGTATTACGAGACAGGGATGGCCTATGAGGAAGCTGAATCAGGACACTTCCAGTTTGAGGACTATGAGTCGGAGGTCTTCCCGCCGGACACGAGAAAGCGAATTCGCCAGACGACGCGAGCGCCATTTCGCTACATCTGCCACGTCGAGATCAATCGCGGCGGCAAAGCGGAGCCAGGCCGGACCGGAACCCTGATCGGCCCAAAAACCGTCCTGACGGCAGCTCATTGCATATGGCACGAGGGAAACAACGCCCTGGAAGACCTGTCCACGACGCCAATACGCATCATTCCCGGTCGAAACGGATCCTCGGAGCCGCTGCCGGCAACCCAAGCAGCGAAACTGATCGTGCCGGCGGGCTACAACACGAGCAAGGGTGCGACGGCACTCGATTTCGGCATCATTCAATTGAAGGATGCGATCGGAAACCGTGTCGGCTATTGGAGCAAAGCGTATCGACGCTGGAAGAAAGACAAGACCGGAACCAGCTTTCTTAATGGAGGGCTCCCGCTGAACGTCGGCACACTGCGCGTGAACATCAGCGGCTATCCGAACGACAAGGGCGGCATCAAGCAGTACTGGTCCTACAATCGCACGAAGCTCCTGAAAGACGGAATGCTCCACTATCTGAACGACACAGCACGCGGGCACAGCGGAAGTCCTGTATGGGTAAGGAGGCATTCGTCAAAGGGTGGGCGAGTGCTTGTAGGCGTACACGTCGCGGGCGACGACGGTATCGGCGACAAGGCCAATCGCGCCGTCTTCATCAATGCGAAAGTACGCAAGTTCATTAAGGACAACACCATTTAGACAAGGAAAGACGAGGGCATGGTTGAGCTCGAAAATCGCTTGTTGTGCCCGCTAGATGACGAGGTGCTTTTTCAGGACGGCGAATTCGAGGGAGACGCCTTCGAGGCCGAGGCCGAGCAGTTCGTCCCTTTCGTCGTTCCGGTCCGGGCGAAACGGGCGGTCAAGATGGAGATCCAGGTCCTTCACAACCGCGTCTTCCGCGTTTCGCGCTCCGGTAAGCGTCGTCTACTCGGCAGAAAGTTCGGCCCCCCTTCCACCCAGTTCCTTCACAAAGGCAAGAAGGGGCGCCCGGCCGGGAAGGGTAAAGAAGGCACAGCCATCGAGCTCCAGTCCTAGGCTGCCGGGTCTCTG
>JAOUNK010000358.1 GCA_029881015.1 Gammaproteobacteria bacterium
TCGAGCTCGCGCCGCAACCGCTCGTTCTCTTCGCGCTGACGCCGTATGTCCTCCTGTCGCTTGCGCTCGGCCTCGACGCGCTGGCGTTCCTTCTCTTCTTCCTCGCGCTTCTTGCGCTCGGCCTCCTCGCGCTCCTTGCGCTGCTTTTCCTCGGCCTCTCTCTTTTTGAGTTCGTCGAGGCGCTGCTGCTCCAGCAATGCGTCCTGCCGGCGCTTTTCTTCTTCCGCCTGGCGGCGCAGCTCCGCACTGTTGTCGGGCTCGGGCTCCGGCTCTTCAATAACGGGCTCCGGTTCGGGCTCCTCGAAGACGGGCTCCGGTTCGGGCTCCGGCTCCCTGGCGCGCGGTGGCGGTACCCTGTCCGGAATTTCCTGGATGAGTGTGGCCTGCACGGTCAGTGGCGTGATCGGTTTGGGACGCGCGAAATCAAACGCCACGATCATCGATCCGAAGATAACGACATGCAGCAGCACGGCCATGAAGACCGGAATTATATTTCGATTGTCGCGAATCACGCGGCTGCCTACTCCGGAATCGGGTAGCTATCCAGTGGATCGGTGATGAAGCCGATGTTCTGCGCCCCGGCCTGTTGCAGCACGACCATGGCGCCCACCACGTTGCCATAGGGCACGGCCCGGTCCGCTTTGACGAACATCGGCGTGTTCGGCTTCTCGCCGAGCACGATGCCGATGCGCCTCACGATTTCGGCGCCGGTCTGCGGCTCTTCCTTGCCGCTGCCCGCGTTGATGTAGAAGTTACCTTCCGCATCGACACTGAGTACCAGCGGGTCGTGGTCCGGCGGGGTTTCGATCGGCTTCGCATTCGCTTTGGGCAGGTCGACTTCGATGCCCTGTGTCAGCAGTGGCGCCGTGATCATGAAGACGACCAGCAGCACGAGCATGATGTCGATCATGGGTACGACATTGATCTCGCCCATGAGTTTGCGTTTTTGCAGTGCTGTCGGCATGTCAGGTCCCCTGCCTGGCGCGCGCGTGTCGGTGCAGGATGCTGGAAAATTCCTCCGTGAAACCGTCGTAGCGGTACTCGAGCCTCACGACCTTGTCGGCGTAGCGGTTGTAGGCGATAACAGCCGGAATCGCCGCGAACAGGCCCATGGCCGTCGCGATGAGCGCTTCCGAGACATACGGCGCAACCACGGCAAGGGTAGCGGACTGCTGCTGCCCGATTTCCATGAAGGCGTACATGATCCCCCAGACCGTGCCGAACAGACCCACGTACGGGCTGGTCGAGCCGATCGTCGCCAGTGTCGCCAGGTTTTGCTCCAGGCGATCGACTTCGCGCATCTGCGCGACCCGCATGGCCCGGCGGCACTCCTCGACGATCTTGTTGGCGCTGTCGCCACCGGCTTGCAGCGCACGATTGAATTCCCGGAAGCCCGATTCAAAGATGCTGGCCATCCCGATACTGCCGCCCTTGGCACGCGCCGCGCTCTGGTACAGCGTGTTCAAATCGCCGCCCGACCAGAACGCCGCTTCGAATTCATCCGAGGCGTCCTTCGTCCGGCTGATCAGGCGTCGTTTTGTGAAGATGATGCTCCACGACACGATCGAGGCCGCGATCAACAAGAGCATGACGATCTTCACCGCCAGGCTCGCGCCCATGAACAGACCAACTACGGTCAGATCTGCGTTCATTTGTGTTTGTCCCCAAATAAGGACGGCGGCACGCGCTTCGGCCGCATCGTATCGGCATCGAGATAAGCTGCCTTGACGATGCCGCTGATCAGCAATTCGCCGTCAGTAGTATCACGAAAAATCTTCTGTTCGATATCGAATGACACCCGCGTCAGGCCCCGCAGCCCGGCTGTCACCATGAGGTCGTCGCTGAGGCGTGCGGGCGCGTGAAACCTCGCCTGGACCTCGGCGACCACGAAAATGCGGCGATCCTCGTCCTGCAGCCTGACCATATCCACCCCCAGGGATCGCAACCACTCGGTCCGGGCGCGCTCCATGAAGCGAAAATAGTTGGCATAGTAAACAACGCCCTGCGCGTCCGTGTCTTCATAATAAACGCGAACCGGCAGCTCGAAGGGTTTGGCATCAGTCAAAAGGCAACTCCCCGGACCCGGCCGGTTGTGGCGGCGCCAGGCCAAAGTGCAGGTACGCGTTCTTCGTCGCGACGCGACCGCGCGAGGTACGCATCATGAAGCCCTGTTGAATCAGGAACGGCTCCAGCACGTCCTCGATGGTGCCGCGCTCTTCGCCGATCGCGGCCGCCAGGCTTTCGATGCCGACCGGTCCACCGTCGAACTTGTCGATGATGGTGCGGAGCAATCGCCGGTCCATCGCGTCGAATCCGTGCGGATCAACCTGCAAAACGTTCATGGCGTTGGCGGCAACCGCCCCGGTCACGACACCATCCCCTTCGACTTCGGCAAAATCCCGGACGCGCCGCAACAGGCGATTCGCGATGCGCGGCGTGCCGCGTGAGCGCGTTGCAATCGCCGTTGCGCCCTCGTCTTCAATCGGCAGGTTCAGGATCCCGGCGGAACGTCGCGCGATGGCCTCGAGATCGTCGGCTCCGTAAAACTCGAGCCGCTGCACGATACCGAAGCGATCGCGTAGCGGCGATGTCAGCAGCCCGGCACGCGTGGTGGCACCGACCAGGGTAAACGGCGGCAGGTCCAGCTTGATCGAACGGGCTGCCGGACCCTCGCCGATCATGATGTCGAGCTGAAAGTCCTCCATCGCCGGGTAGAGCACCTCCTCGACGACCGGGCTCAGCCGATGAATTTCGTCAACGAACAGGACGTCGTTCGGCTCGAGATTGGTCAGGATCGCGGCAAGGTCGCCTGGCCGCTCCAGCACGGGTCCCGAGGTCTGCCGCAGGTTGACGCCCATCTCGTTGGCAATAATATGTGCGAGCGTGGTCTTGCCGAGACCCGGAGGACCGAAGATCAGCACATGGTCCAGCGCTTCGCAGCGGCGACGAGCCGCCTCGATGAAGATGGCCATTTGCTGCTTGACGCGCGGCTGTCCGACGTAATCCTCGAGTCGCTTCGGCCGGATCGCGCGGTCAAACGCCGGGTCGTCGGCGATAGCTTCGGCCGTGGTCAGCCGGTCGTGTTCCACATTCGCCATTTAAAGGGCCGCCTGTTTAAGTGCTTGCCGGATAATATCCTCGGCCGAGTGACCCTCGACATCGAGTTTGCCGAGAAGCTTGTTGACTTCGTTTGCCCGGTATCCGAGCGCCACGAGTGCATCGAAGGCTTCGGAGCGGGCGCTGGCCTCGACGCTGACCGCCTGGCCAGGCAGTGACGGCGCACCGACATCGCCGACCTTGTCGCGCATTTCCATGATCAGGCGTTCCGCTGTCTTCCTGCCGATACCCGGTACCTTGGACAGCGTCGCGGCATCTTCGTATTCGACACAGCGGCGAAATTC
>JAOUNK010000054.1 GCA_029881015.1 Gammaproteobacteria bacterium
GTCCGACGATCCTGGACGTGCCGTACCTGTTGTCGATCCAGGTGGATTCGTACAACAAGTTCCTGCAGACGGACAAGACAATCGAAAACCGCGAGGACATCGGCCTGCACGCCGCGTTCCAGTCGGTGTTCCCGATCGTCAGCTATTCAGGCAATGCTGCTCTTGAGTACGTGAGCTACCGCCTTGGACAGCCGGTATTTGACGTCAAGGAATGTCAAATGCGTGGCCTGACCTACGCGGCGCCCATTCGTGTGCTCGTGCGCCTTGTCATATACGACAAGGAAGCCAGCGGCACGCCGAAGCCCGTCAAAGACATTCGCGAGCAGGAGGTTTATCTCGGCGAAATGCCGCTGATGACCGATCACGGCACGTTCGTTATCAACGGCACCGAGCGTGTGATCGTATCCCAGTTACACCGCTCGCCGGGCGTGTTCTTCGATCACGACAAAGGCAAGACGCACAGCTCGGGCAAGTTGCTGTTCTCGGCTCGCGTGATTCCTTACCGCGGTTCGTGGCTCGACATGGAGTTCGACCCGAAAGACTGCGTATTCGCGCGCATCGACCGTCGCCGTAAATTGCCGGTGACGATCATCCTGCGCGCTCTCGAAATGAACAACGAGGAAATGCTGGATCTGTTCTTCGAGAACAACGACTTTTACCTCTCGGAAAAAGAGATCAAGATGGGTCTCGTTCCAGAGCGCCTGCGCGGTGAAACCGCGTCGTTCGACATCAAGCTGGGCCGTAAGCTCATCGTCGAGGAAGGCAAGCGCATCACGGCGAAGCACGTCCGTGACATGAACCAGTCCACGGTCGATAAGCTGGCAGTGCCCAGCGAGTACCTCGAGGGCAAGATCCTCGCCCATGACATCGTCGATACCGACACAGGAGAGCTGCTTGCGGCCGCCAACACCGAGCTCACGTCGGATCTCGTCGAGCAGATCATAGCGGCGGGTGTCGAGCACATTCGTACGCTGTACGTAAACGATCTCGACCACGGTCCGTTCATCTCGAATACGCTCAACATCGATCCGTCGACGACGCGACTCGAAGCGCTCGTCGAGATCTACCGCATGATGCGTCCGGGCGAGCCGCCGACCAAGGAAGCAGCGGAAAATCTTTTCCAGAACCTGTTCTTTAACCCGGACCGCTACGACCTCTCGGCCGTCGGTCGCATGAAGTTCAATCGCCGGGTGGGACGTGACAATTCCGAAGGCGAAGGGGTGCTCAACAAGGACGACATCCTCGATGTCTTGTCCACGCTGATCAATATTCGTAACGGCTATGGCATGGTCGACGATATCGACCACCTCGGTAACCGCCGCGTTCGCAGCGTCGGTGAGATGGCTGAGAATGCGTTCCGTGTAGGCCTCGTTCGTGTCGAGCGTGCCGTCAAGGAACGCCTGACCCAGGCAGAGGCCGACGGCCTCATGCCGCAGGAGATGATCAACGCGAAGCCGGTGGCTGCCGCGGTCAAGGAGTTCTTTGGTTCTAGCCAGTTGTCGCAGTTCATGGATCAGAACAATCCGCTGTCGGAAGTTACCCACAAACGCCGCGTTTCGGCGCTTGGGCCGGGCGGACTCACGCGCGAGCGTGCCGGCTTCGAAGTTCGTGACGTACACCCGACTCACTACGGCCGCGTGTGCCCGATTGAGACGCCTGAAGGCCCGAACATCGGCCTGATCAACTCGCTGGCCGTGTATGCGCGGACCAACGAGTACGGCTTCCTCGAGACTCCGTACCGCAAGGTTGTCGAGGGCAAGGTGACGGCGGACATTGACTACCTCTCCGCAATCGAAGAGAGCCAGTTCATCATTGCCCAGGCCAACTCTGAGCTGGGCAAGAACGGCAAGTTTGTCGAAGAGCTGGTCGCCGTTCGCCACAAGAATGAGTTCACGCTGGCAGGCCCTGAGGATGTCAACTACATGGACGTCAGCCCGCGCCAGATCGTATCGGTTGCCGCGGCACTGATTCCGTTCCTCGAGCACGATGACGCCAACCGCGCGCTCATGGGATCGAACATGCAACGCCAGGCCGTGCCGACGCTGCGCGCCGAAGCGCCGCTCGTAGGTACGGGTATCGAACGTGCGGTCGCAGTCGACTCGGGTGTTACCGTGGTGGCACGCCGCGGCGGTATCGTCGATTCGGTGGATGCGTCGCGTATTGTCGTGCGTGTCCACGACGACGAGACGACAGCAGCCGAGCCGGGTGTTGATATCTACAACCTCACGAAATACACGCGTTCCAACCAGAACACGTGCATCAACCAGCGGCCGCTCGTGAAGAGTGGCGACGCGATTGCCGAAGGTGACGTGCTGGCTGACGGTCCGTCGACGGATATGGGCGAGTTGGCGCTTGGCCAGAATCTGCTCGTCGCGTTCATGCCGTGGAACGGTTACAACTTCGAGGACTCAATCCTTATCTCGGAGCGCGTTGTCAAGGAAGACCGCTTCACAACGATTCATATCGAAGAGCTGCAGGCCGTCGCTCGCGACACGAAGCTCGGGCCAGAGGACATCACGTCGGACATCCCGAACGTGGGTGACGCCGCGCTTGCCAAGCTCGACGAGTCCGGAATTGCCTTCATCGGCGCAGAAGTGAAAGCAGGCGACATCCTCGTCGGCAAGGTCACGCCGAAGGGCGAGACCCAGTTGACGCCGGAAGAGAAGCTGCTGCGTGCCATCTTCGGTGAGAAAGCGTCTGACGTGAAAGATACGTCGCTGCGCGTGCCGCCGGGTATGGATGGCACGGTCATCGACGTTCGCGTGTTTACGCGTGACGGCGTAGAGAAGGACGCCCGCGCGCTGTCGATCGAAAGGTCGGAGCTCGAGGCCGTTCGCAAGGATCTGGACGATACGCTGCGCATCCTCGAAGAAGATATCTACGAACGCGTGGAGCGCATGCTCACGGGCAAGATGGCCCAGGGCGGTCCAAACAAGCTGAAGTCCGGCTCCAAGATCACGAAGGCGTACCTCGAGGAACTGCAACGCGAGCAGTGGTTTGAAATTCGCCTCAAGAACGACGACGCGAACGAGCAGTTGCAGAAGGCCTTTGAGCGCCTGAAAGCGCAGCGTGACGAGTTCGATCGCCGCTTCGACGAGAAGAAGACGAAAATCACGGCCGGCGACGACCTGGCTCCGGGCGTACTCAAGATGGTCAAGGTTTACCTGGCCGTCAAGCGTCGCATTCAGCCGGGTGACAAAATGGCCGGCCGTCACGGTAACAAGGGCGTTATTTCCACGATCGTTCCGGTCGAGGATATGCCGTACCTCGAAAACGGCAATCCCGTCGATATCGTGCTGAACCCGCTCGGCGTTCCATCTCGAATGAACGTCGGCCAGGTGCTCGAGACCCACCTCGGCTGGGCTGCGAAGGGCGTTGGCAACAAGATCAACGAAATGCTCAAAACGCAGCAGTCGGTCGTCAAGCTCAGGTCGTTCCTGGAAGAGGTCTACAACAAGACCGGCGGCCAGGTCGAGGACATCAAGTCATTCTCCGACGCGGAAGTCCTCGAGCTCGCAGGCAACCTGACCAATGGCGTACCGACGGCCACCCCGGTATTCGACGGCGCGACGGAAGAGGAGATCAAGGGTCTCCTCAAACTCGCCGATCTCGATGTTTCGGGTCAGTCGACGCTGTACGACGGGCGCACGGGTGAGAAATTCGATCGTGACGTCACGGTAGGCTACATGTACATGTTGAAACTCAACCACCTGGTTGATGACAAGATGCATGCCCGCTCGACCGGTCCGTACTCCCTGGTCACGCAGCAACCGCTGGGTGGCAAGGCGCAGTTCGGCGGCCAGCGATTCGGTGAGATGGAGGTCTGGGCGCTCGAAGCCTACGGTGCCTCCTATACCTTGCAGGAAATGCTGACGGTCAAGTCGGACGATGTTCAGGGTCGTACCAAGATGTACAAGAACATTGTGGACGGTGAGCACAACATGGATGCGGGCATGCCGGAATCATTCAATGTACTGGTCAAGGAGATTCGGTCCTTGGGCATCAACATTGAGCTGGAGACAGACTAATGAAAGATCTTTTAAAGCTCTTCAAATACCAGAACCCTGTTGATGATTTCGACGCCATTCGTATTGGCCTGGCGTCGCCCGACATGGTTCGGTCGTGGTCGTTCGGTGAGGTCAAGAAGCCGGAGACGATCAACTACCGTACGTTCAAGCCAGAGCGTGATGGTCTGTTCTGCGCCAAGATTTTTGGCCCGGTCAAGGACTACGAATGCCTGTGCGGCAAGTACAAGCGCCTCAAACATCGCGGCGTAGTCTGCGAGAAGTGTGGTGTTGAAGTCACGCAGACGAAAGTACGCCGTGAGCGTATGGCGCACATCGAACTGGCCAGTCCGGTCGCGCACATCTGGTTCCTGAAATCGCTGCCGTCGCGTATCGGCCTCATGCTCGACATGACGCTGCGTGAAATCGAGCGTGTCCTGTACTTCGAAGCTTTCGTGGTCGTCGAGCCGGGTATGACCGAGCTCGAACGCGGTCAGCTCATGACGGATGACATGTACCTCGAAGCGCTCGAGCAATACGGTGACGAGTTCGACGCACGTATGGGCGCCGAAGCCGTTCGCGCAATGCTCATGACCATCGACCTGCAACGCGAAGTGCTGCAGGTTCGTGAAGACATCGATGCCACGCGTTCGGAGACCAAGATCAAGCGCCTGTCCAAGCGCCTCAAGCTGCTGGAGTCGTTCATCGAATCCGGCAACAAGCCCGAGTGGATGGTCCTCACGGTTTTGCCGGTACTGCCGCCGGATCTGCGTCCGCTGGTGCCGCTGGATGGAGGCCGATTCGCGACCTCTGACCTGAACGACCTGTATCGCCGCGTCATCAACCGCAATAATCGCCTGCGTCGCCTCCTCGAGCTCAATGCTCCGGACATCATCGTCCGCAACGAGAAGCGCATGTTGCAGGAATCGGTCGATGCGCTGCTCGATAACGGTCGTCGAGGCCGCGCCATCACGGGCACGAACAAGCGTCCGTTGAAGTCGCTCGCCGATATGATCAAGGGCAAGCAGGGCCGCTTCCGTCAGAACCTTTTGGGCAAGCGCGTGGACTACTCGGGCCGCTCCGTTATCGTGGTCGGCCCGACGCTCAAGCTGCACCAGTGCGGACTGCCGAAGAAAATGGCGCTGGAGCTATTCAAGCCATTCATCTTCTCGAAGCTGCAACTGCGTGGCGAAGCCACGACGATCAAAGCCGCCAAGCGCCTGGTCGAGCGTGAGGGTCCGGAGGTCTGGGATATTCTCGAAGAGGTCATTCGCGAACACCCGGTCATGCTGAACCGCGCACCGACCCTGCACCGCCTCGGTATCCAGGCCTTTGAGCCCGTGCTGATCGAAGGTAAAGCCATTCAACTGCATCCGCTCGTATGTACGGCCTTCAACGCTGACTTCGACGGGGACCAGATGGCCGTACACGTGCCGCTCTCGATCGAAGCACAGCTGGAAGCGCGCGCACTCATGATGTCGTCGAACAACATCCTTTCGCCCGCCAACGGCGATCCGATCATCGTTCCGTCGCAGGATGTCGTACTGGGTCTGTACTACATGACGCGGACGCGCGTGAATGCGAAGGGCGAAGGCATGATCCTTGCGAGCCTCGATGAGGCCCGCCGCGCCTTCGAAACCGGCGCTGCAGATTTGCAGGCACAGGTAAAGGTTCGTGTGACGGTACACGAGGCCAATGAAGACGGCGAGCTCAACGAAGTCACCAGGATTCTCGACACGACAGTGGGCCGTGCATTGCTCTCGGACATCCTGCCGAAGGGCATGGAGTTCACGCACATCAATCGCCCGATGTCGAAGAAGGCGATTTCCAATGTCATCAACGCATGCTACCGCCAGCTTGGCCTGAAGGAGACGGTCGTCTTCGCTGACCGCCTGATGTACACGGGCTTCCGTTTCGCGACGATGGCCGGTATTTCGATTGGCGTAAACGACATGGTCGTCCCGGAGAACAAGGAAGAGATTCTTGCTGCGGCAGAAACCGAAGTTAAGGAAATCCAGGACCAGTACGGTTCGGGTCTCGTGACCGACGGCGAGCGCTACAACAAGGTTGTCGACATCTGGTCACGTACCAACGAGCAAGTCGCGAAGGCGATGATGGACAAGCTCGGCACCGAAACCGTCAAGGATGCCAAGGGCAAGAACGTCGAGCAGGAATCGTTCAACTCGATCTATATGATGGCCGACTCCGGTGCTCGCGGTTCTGCCGCGCAGATTCGCCAGCTTGCCGGTATGCGTGGCCTCATGGCCAAGCCGGACGGATCGATCATCGAGACGCCAATCACGGCTAACTTCCGTGAGGGTCTCGATGTACTCCAGTACTTCATCTCGACTCACGGTGCTCGTAAAGGCCTTGCCGATACCGCACTCAAGACCGCTAACTCGGGTTACCTGACACGTCGTCTCGTTGATGTTGCCCAGGACCTCGTGGTTACTGAGGTGGATTGCGAAACTCGCCAGGGTGTCGCCATGGCCCCGATCGTAGAGGGCGGCGACATCGTCGAACCTTTGACCGAACGTGTCTTGGGCCGCGTTCTGGCAGAGCCGGTACTGATACCGGGCACTGACAAGGTTGCGTTCGATGCGGGCACAATGCTCGACGAAGCGACCGTGCAGCGCCTCGAGGACCTGTCGATTGACAACGTTTTCGTGCGATCACCGATTACCTGTGAAGTCCGCTACGGCGTTTGCTCGCAGTGTTACGGCCGTGACCTTGCTCGTGGACATCGCATCAACATCGGCGAAGCTGTCGGTGTTATCGCGGCGCAGTCCATCGGCGAGCCGGGTACACAGCTGACGATGCGTACGTTCCATATCGGCGGGGCGGCGTCACGTTCTGCGGCGATCAACAGTATTGAGATCAAGTCGAACGGTATTGCCAAGCTACTCAACATCAAGACTGTTGCGCATCACAAGGGTTACCTGGTTGCCGTTTCGCGATCTGGTGAAATCTCGATCGTCAACGAAATGGGTCGCGAGCGTGAGCGCTACAAGGTGCCCTACGGTGCGACGATTACCATCCAGGACGGTGCCGAGGTCAAGCAAGGCCAGATAGTCGCGACCTGGGATCCACATACCCACCCCGTTGTCACGGAGGTTGAAGGCAAGATCAAGTTCGAGGACTTTATCGACGGCGTTACCGTTGCCGAGCAGGTCGACGAATTTACAGGTCTGACGAGTATCGTGGTGCTCGATCCGAAGAGTCGCGGCGGGGCCGGCAAGGATTTGCGCCCGGTGGCCAAGCTGATCGACGAGGATGGCAAGGAAATCTGCTTCGCCAACACCGATATTCCCGCTGTGTACGCACTGCCGGTAGGCGCAATTATTTCGATGGCTGACGGCGCGAATGTGTCTGTCGGTGACATCATCGCGCGTATTCCGCAGGCGTCATCGAAGACCCGCGACATTACGGGTGGTCTGCCACGTGTGGCCGACCTGTTCGAGGCTCGCAAGCCGAAGGATCCTGCGATCATGGCCGAGCACACGGGTACGGTTAGCTTCGGTAAGGAAACCAAGGGCAAACGCCGCCTCGTCATCACCGAGGAAAATGGTGAGAGTCATGAGGAGCTGATACCGAAGTGGCGCCATCTCAACGTGTTTGAGGGCGAGCAGGTTGCACAGGGTGAAATCATCGCCGACGGCGAGCCGAATCCCCACGACATCCTGCGTCTGCGCGGTGTAGAGAACCTGGCCGACTACCTGGTTCGCGAGATCCAGGACGTTTACCGCCTGCAAGGCGTGAAGATCAATGACAAGCACATCGAGGTGATCATTCGCCAGATGCTGCGCAAGGTTATCGTCGCCGATCCGGGCGAAAGTAACTTCCTGCGCGGTGAGCAAATCGACAAGGCGCGTTTCCTCGAGGAGCAGGATCAGCTGGCGGTACAGGACAAGGAAGCGTTGACGGCGGAGCCCGTATTGTTGGGCATCACCAAGGCGTCGCTGGCTACCGAGTCGTTCATCTCGGCGGCATCGTTCCAGGAAACGACCCGCGTTCTGACCGAGGCCGCGGTACGGGGCCTGCGCGACGAGCTGCGGGGACTCAAGGAAAACGTCATCGTTGGCCGCCTGATACCCGCTGGAACCGGGTTCGCGCATCACGCGGAGCGTCGGCGCACGCGTGAGCAGGATCTCGCGGATCAGCTCATGGAGCTGGAGCGCTCGCAAATCGCGGCTGCGGAGGCGGCAGAGGCAGCGGAGGCGGCAGAGGCTGCGGAGGCGGCGGAAGACGCGGCTGAGGCCGCGGCTGAGGTCGTTGCAGCGGCGGATGCCGAGGCAGCGGAGGGTGGCGAAGCCGCAACGGAAGCGTAATTGCAGGGCGTCCCCCTTTCTATTGACAGGGGGCAGGCGGCGTCAATACAATGCCCGCCCTTGACCCCGGGGCTCGTCGCTGGACGAGCCCTGATTTTTCAGGTTCCCGCCGCAGGGCGGGCCTTGAACAAACCCGATCACTGGCGCTTGAGACGTCCAGCGGTCGGGTGCGCGCGTTTGAACGCGTGCGACACAAGTATTTGAAAAGACAGACACTAAACCAGACAAGAGAAGGTTGAAGGCCCATGGCCACAGTGAATCAGTTAGTACGTAAGCCTCGCGCGACCAAGCGTGTGAAAAGTGCGGTACCGGCGCTCGGCGCCAGCCCGCAGAAGCGCGGTGTATGCACGCGTGTTTACACGACGACGCCCAAGAAGCCGAATTCGGCCATGCGTAAGGTGGCTCGTGTGCGCCTGACGAACGGCTTCGAAGTCACGAGCTACATTGGCGGCGAAGGGCACAACCTGCAGGAGCACAGTGTCGTGCTCATCCGCGGCGGGCGTGTCAAAGACTTGCCGGGTGTTCGTTACCATACGGTGCGCGGTACGCTCGATTGTGCAGGTGTAGCGGATCGCAGGCAGGGCCGTTCAAAGTACGGCACCAAGCGGCCGAAGTCGTAACACAACGATAAATATTGAGAATTAAGCAATGTCCAGAAGAACACAGGCACCGAAGCGCACGATCCTTCCCGATCCAAAGTACGGCAGCGAGCTGCTTGCGAAGTTCATGAACATGATCATGAACGACGGCAAGAAGTCCGTGGCTGAGCGCATCATCTATGGTGCCCTAGACCGTATTTCCGAGCGTGAGACGAACACGGGCGAGAAGGCTCTCGAGTTGCTTGAGACGGCACTTGAGAACGTGAAGCCGGTCGTTGAGGTAAAATCGCGCCGCGTCGGTGGTGCCACCTACCAGGTTCCGGTCGAAGTTCGTCCTGCTCGCCGCCAGACACTGGCGATGCGCTGGGTAATCGATGCTGCACGCAAGCGTAGCGAGAAGTCGATGGCGCACCGTCTTGCTCACGAATTGCTCGATGCGGCTGAGAACCGTGGCACGGCGGTGAAGAAGAAGGAAGACACGCACCGTATGGCCGAGGCGAACAAGGCCTTCTCGCACTACCGCTGGTAGAGCGGCCAAGCCCCTTGATAACAACATTGTCGTGGCACGTACAACCCCCATCGAGCGTTACCGCAATATAGGCATCATGGCCCATATTGATGCGGGCAAGACGACCACGACAGAACGCATCCTCTTTTACACGGGCGTAAGCCACAAGATCGGCGAAGTTCACGACGGCGCTGCCGTCATGGACTGGATGGAACAGGAGCAGGAGCGCGGCATTACGATTACGTCTGCCGCAACAACCTGCTTCTGGAGCGGCATGGACGGCCAGTTCGACCAGCACCGGATCAATATCATCGATACGCCGGGGCACGTGGATTTCACAATCGAAGTAGAGCGCAGTCTGCGCGTTCTGGACGGTGCCGTAACCGTGCTGTGTGCGGTAGGCGGAGTCGAACCCCAGACTGAGACAGTCTGGCGCCAGGGCAACAAGTACCATGTGCCGCGCATGATCTTCGTCAACAAGATGGACCGTGCCGGCGCCGACTACCTGCGAGTGGTTGCGCAGGTCAGGAAACGCCTGGGCGCGAACCCGGTTGTCGTGCAACTGCCCATTGGCGCGGAAGAGAAGTTTGCAGGCGTGATCGACCTGATCAGGATGCAGGCAATCTACTGGGATGAGAGCAACATGGGCACGACCTATGAGGCTCGCGAGATTCCCGAGGAGCTGCGCGCGGAAGCGGTGGCGTGGCGTGAGAAGATGGTCGAGGCGGCCGCGGAAGGCGACGAGGAATTGCTGGACAAGTTTCTCGGCGACGGCGAGCTGACCGACACGGAGATTCGCAAGGGGCTGAGGGCTCGCACGCTCGCTGGCGATATCGTGGTCACGATGTGCGGCTCGGCGTTCAAGAACAAGGGTGTGCAGGCGATGCTGGATGCCGTCGTCGACTTCATGCCATCGCCTGTCGACGTTCCGGCGATTATCGGACACATTGACGAGGACACGGAAGCGTCGCGTGCCGCCGACGACAAGGAGCCGTTCGCGGCCCTGGCGTTCAAGATTGCCACCGACCCGTTCGTGGGCAACCTGACGTTCTTCCGCGTCTACTCAGGCGTATTGAATTCGGGCGACACGATATACAACCCTGTCAAGGGCAAGAAAGAGCGCATCGGCCGCATTTTGCAGATGCACTCGAATGATCGCAAAGAGATCAAGGAAGTCTTCGCAGGCGATATCGCTGCGGCAGTCGGCCTCAAGGACGTCACCACGGGTGACACGCTTTGTGATTTGAAGCAACAGATCATGCTTGAGCGCATGGATTTCCCGGAGCCGGTAATTTCCGTTGCGGTTGAGCCGAAGACGAAGGCTGACCAGGACAAGATGGGTATGGCGCTGCAGAAGCTCGCCAAGGAAGATCCGTCGTTCCGCGTCCATACGGATGAGGAGTCCAACCAGACGATCATCTCGGGGATGGGCGAGCTGCACCTCGATATCATCGTTGATCGCATGAAACGCGAGTTCAAGGTCGACGCCAACGTCGGTAAGCCGCAGGTCGCGTATCGTGAGACGATTCGCAAGCTGGTGGAGCAGGAATACAAGTTCGTGCGTCAGTCAGGCGGGCGTGGGCAATACGGTCACGTGTACCTGCGCATTGAGCCGCTGGCGGCGGGTACCGGTTACGAATTTGCCAACGAAGTCGTTGGCGGAGCTGTGCCGAAAGAATACATCCCGGCAGTGGACCGGGGCATACGGGACCAGATGGAAAACGGGGTTGTAGCCGGCTATCCGGTCGTCGATTGCAGGGTGACCCTGTATGACGGTTCGTACCACGATGTCGACTCGAGCGAAATGGCGTTCAAGATTGCAGGTAGTATGGGGTTCCGCGAAGGCGCGGCCAAAGCGGACCCGGTGTTGCTCGAACCGATCATGAAGGTCGAGGTGGTTACACCTGAGGAGTATATGGGCGACGTGATGGGTGATTTGAATCGCCGTCGTGGTCTGCCACAGGGGATGGATGACACGCCCGCGGGCAAGGTTATTCGAGCCGAGGTACCGCTGGCTGAAATGTTCGGCTATGCAACGGACCTGCGTTCTATGAGCCAGGGGCGTGCCGTGTACACAATGGAGTTTCAGAAGTATTCAGAAGTGCCGCAGAGTGTTGCGGATTTGGTCATGAAAAAGGCAAGTTAATAAAACTGAGATAAGGCTATGTCCAAGGAAAAATTTGAGAGAACAAAACCCCACGTTAACGTTGGCACGATTGGTCACGTTGACCACGGCAAGACGACGCTGACGGCGGCACTGACGAAGGTGATGGCTGAGAAGCACGGTGGTGAAGTCAAGGGTTACGACCAGATCGACAACGCCCCTGAAGAGCGCGAGCGCGGCATCACGATTGCGACGGCCCACGTAGAGTATGAGAGCGACAACCGTCACTACGCACACGTTGACTGTCCGGGACACGCTGACTACGTGAAGAACATGATCACGGGTGCGGCGCAGATGGACGGTGCGATCCTGGTGGTGAGTGCGGCGGACGGGCCGATGCCGCAGACGCGCGAGCACATTCTGCTGGCGCGGCAGGTTGGTGTGCCGTACATCGTGGTGTACATGAACAAGGCCGACCAGGTTGACGACGAAGAGTTGCTGGAGCTGGTGGAGATGGAGATCCGTGATCTGCTGTCGACGTACGAGTTCCCGGGCGACGACACGCCGGTCA
Source organism: Gammaproteobacteria bacterium (assembly GCA_029881015.1). Taxonomy (GTDB): domain Bacteria; phylum Pseudomonadota; class Gammaproteobacteria; order Steroidobacterales; family Woeseiaceae; genus UBA1847. The sequence goes on from JAOUNK010000054.1 coordinate 12,115, forward strand.
TTACGGGTTCGGCGCTGAAGGCGTTCGAAGGCGACATGTCGGACATCGGTGTACCGTCGATTCACAAGCTGGTCGAGGAGATGGACTCCTACATTCCGCAGCCGGAGCGCGCCATAGACGGTGACTTCCTGATGCCGGTCGAGGACGTGTTCTCTATCTCGGGTCGCGGCACGGTGGTTACGGGCCGCATCGAACGCGGTGTGGTTACCGTGGGTGACGAGATCGAGATCGTAGGCATCAAGGACACGGCGAAGACGACCTGCACGGGCGTTGAGATGTTCCGCAAGCTGCTGGATCGTGGCGAGGCTGGTGACAACGTCGGCGTCCTGTTGCGTGGTACGAAGCGTGAAGAAGTGGAGCGTGGCCAGGTACTGGCGAAGCCGGGATCGATCACGCCGCACACGAAGTTCGAGGCGGAAGTCTACATCCTGACGAAGGATGAGGGAGGCCGTCACACGCCGTTCTTCAAGGGCTATCGTCCGCAGTTCTACTTCCGCACGACGGACGTAACGGGTGCTGTTGAGTTGCCGGAAGGCACCGAGATGGTCATGCCGGGCGACAACGTGCAGATGGTTGTCGACCTGATCGCCCCGATCGCCATGGAAGATGGCCTGCGCTTCGCGATTCGCGAAGGCGGCCGTACCGTTGGCGCCGGTGTCGTAGCAAAGATTATCGAGTAA
>JAOUNK010000055.1 GCA_029881015.1 Gammaproteobacteria bacterium
GGACCGAACGCGGCATTGCGGGGGCGGCGCAGGCGCATTCGGGCACGTAGTTTGAAGCTGCGCAGGATGCGCAACAGCCTATGTTTCAAAAGGAGATTGAACATGCGTGAGCTAACATTGAGCGAAATTGGATTTGTATCCGGGGCCGGCACCGAGTGCTCAGGAGACGGCGGGTCAGGAGGGACGGAAGGCAACGACCTGGGTGGCGTTCGTGATTCCGCGAATCTCGGCCAGGACCTGATCAATATCTATGAGGGTGTCGTGGCCGCGACCTCACACATCATCGAGCGCGTGGCCAACGCGCTGTGACCGACAGGTGCCGGACTCTACGGGGTCCGGCACCTGATTGCTGCATGGAGCAACCACAGGCCGCCGCAGAGGGCCAGCGCGAACAGGCACATCGCCACGAGCCCGGGTATCCACAGTGGCAGCGAATCGGCCTGCGGGTTCCATTGGAGGCTCATGCATCGCCAGGTGAACTGCGGTGTCAGGTTGATGACGGAGTGAGTAATGATCGGCAGCCACAAGCAGCCGGAAAGCCTGTACATCGCGCCAAGCAGAAGGCCGCCGGCGAAAGCGAACACCAGCCCTGAGGCCGGATGAAACACGGCGAATACCGTTGCGGACGCGCCGACGGAAATGAATGCCCCATGTCGATGCAGGAAAGTCTGCACAAACCCGCGATGCACGAACTCTTCGAGCAGCGGGATGAGAATCGAGGACACGGCGAAACCGAGCAGCATGCTGGCCGCCGGGGGGCACTGCATGTGGAGGAGCGGCCCTTCGATGGCGGCCGGGTTATCGTTGACCTGCCAGCCAAATGCGATTCGCGCGACGAGGAGCGACCCGGTTGCGACTCGGAACAACAGGCCGACCACGATTGCCGCGACGACAACGCGTAGCGTTAACGGCCTGGTGCAAAAGAGAGCGGCAATGAAATGGCGGTGCTTGCTGAGAAGCGGCAGCGACAGCGTCGCCAGGATGAGTGGGACGACCAGGTACGACAAGTCCGACGCGACGGGCTCTGGCAGACCGGCCTGGCTCAGCCTGACCTGTAAGAGTGCGCGTGCGATCAAGGCGGCCGTCAGGGCAAGGAGCAGGGCGATGACGTCGATGCGTGCGGGTGACGTTGTTCTCACCGCGGTGATGGTGGCGGTACCTGGGGCGCGTGTCGCTCGTTGAATTCGGTCGAAATCTAGAGTTTTGGCAAATCCGTGAACGTCGGCTCGACCATCTTGTCCCGCCCCCATTTCAGGAAAATCGATGGTCTCGCGGCGGGGTCAATGTTGACCTTGTCGAGATCGCCTTCGATATGGGGCAGCGCCATAAGCCGCTTGTCCATGACCTTGAACCAGAGCCAGGGCAGGTAAGCGATTGCGTACATGCCGAAGTAGCCGTTGGGAAGCTGCGGCAGGTCGGGAAAATGCCGCAGCGACTGGTAACGGCGCAACGGGTGCGCGTGATGATCGGAATGCCGTTCGAGGTGGAACAGAGCGAGGTTGCTGACAACGAAATTGCAGTTCCAGGAATGGTGCGGTTCGCAGCGCTCGTAGCGGCCTTTCGCGCTCTTCGCGCGCGACAATCCATAGTGCTCGATGTAATTTGCGCTGGTCAACTGCCAGTAGGCGAGCGCGTGATGAATCGCGAGAAAGGCAAGCGACAGCCAGCCGAAAGCGATAATCAGAACGACAGCGACAGCGAGACTGATCGCGTAGGACTGAAGGATCGGGTTGCTGTAATGCCAGAGTGGTTTCTTGCGTGACGCGAGGCGCTCCCGTTCGATGGTCCAGGCCCTGCGGAACGCGCCCGGAATTTCTCGCAGGGCGAACTTGTAGATACTTTCCCCCATGCGTGCGCTCGCTTCGTCTTCCGGGGTGGACACAAGCATGTGGTGGCCGCGATTGTGGTCGACCGTGAAGTGCCCGTATGCGGCGACGGCGAGCACGATCTTCGACAGGGTTTTCTCGATTCGCGAATTCTTGTGACCCAGCTCGTGACCGGTGTTGATCGCGAGCCCGGCGGTCATGCCCGCCACGGCGGCAAGCAGTACGAACGCCCACCAGCTCAGCGGCTGGGTGAGGGCGTAGGCGGCGCACCCGAACAGCGTGATGAAATGCAACGGCACAACGATGTACGTCAGCCGCCGATAATAGACATCCTGCTCGAGCTGCATGATGACTTCATCCGGCGGATTGTTTGTGTCTTCGCCGATCAGCCAGTCGAGTAATGGCGCAAGTACAAAATTGATCAGGAAGGGCAGCAGGAACCAGAGTTCGTTGCCGGACGCGGCGTGTAACGCGACGGGAAGGAGCGCCTGCAGCGGGTACACCACGGACAGAAGCCAGAGCCAACGCTTGCGATCGACGTAGTGAATCGCCTCGCCATCGGCGGCAACGCCCGTGTAGCCCTTCATGCAAAACCTCCCCCGTGAAGTCCGGCGTGATTATCCCCTGAAAAGGGGCCGATACCAATCAAGTCGCCGTAATTCTGTCGGCTATCTATACAACTTGCTTGACCTAATCCTGCGCGATTAGGCAAAAAGTGCGGGAAATCAATTTGATGCGGCGCTGGTACGCAAATTGCTCTATATTTGTTGCTGGCGAAGGCTTTGAGGGTTGGCATTGAGGGAATACTCCAGGCTGTTGGCAATTGCCGGAGTGGCGACACTGGTCGCCGCGTGCGGCAAAGCAACCGAAGACAACGGGACCGGGTCAGGCACGGCTCCACTTCCCACAGCGGCGACCCTGGGCGAACAAGTCGTCCTGGATGCAGGAGAATACCTGGCGGCTGCACCGTATCGTGACGCCGATCGGTCCAATGGCGAAAGGCAGGCTCAGATCTGCAAGGCATGTCACAGTTTCGACAGGGACGGGCCGAACATGATCGGTCCTGCGCTGCATGGGTTCTTCGGCACGAAGGCGGGATCGCGCGGTGGCTTCGACTATTCCGATGTCCTGCGCCGTGCCGATTTCGTTTGGACGCCCGAGGCGCTGGACGCCTGGCTTGCACAGCCGGGACGTTTCCTGCCAGGGAACAGGATGACATTTGGCGGTGTGTTGAAACAGGAAGACAGGAATGACCTGATTGCCTACCTGCTCACCGCGACCACCGACAGCGGCGAATAACGGAGTACCTGAAGGCACCATGACAGCGAACACAGCAGTAATGACGTCACGCAGCAGCGCCGACCGCCGACAGTTTTCCTGGCGAACCGTTGTCTACGGATTTACATTCTCCCGGCGTCGTGTGCATCGTCGTGCCGCGGATACCGAAGTCATCTTCCTGGACTGGCACCATCCCTGGCTGTTCTTCCTCGCAACCGGCACGATGCTCCTGTCCTGTGCGGACGCGTTCCTGACCCTGCAGCTTCTCGACCGGGGCATGATCGAGGCCAATCCGGTCATGAACGCGGTCATGTCGCATGGAACGGCCCTGTTTACGAGTACCAAGCTCGCAATGACGGCGTTCGGCATCTTCGTCCTGGTTTTCCTGGCCAAGGCCCGGTTCCTGAACCGGCTGCGGACGGGACTCTTCCTGACCACGTTCTTCACGTTCTATGCCTGCCTTGTCTGTTACGAACTGGTCAATCTCTTCAGCCTGTCCTAGTCGAACCTGCCGCGCGCTTTTTGGATTCCCCTGCCGGGACGCTTGGGATACACTAGCGCCCCTTTTTTTGGCGTGGCCAGAAAAGCAATCTGCAGACCCACAGTAACCCTCTTAAGTCGCTGAAATAATGAGTAATTCTCTGAAGGAACAACTGGCATCCACACCCTTGTTCGGTGCGAATGCCAGTGCCGTGGAGCGCCTTTATGAGCAGTATCTCGAGGATCCGGACGGCGTGCCCGCAGGATGGCGCGAGTATTTCGAGTCGATGGGCGACGCCGACACGGAGGTCGTGCACTCCCGGATTCGGGAAGAATTGCTGGCTGAAGCCCGGGCGGGGCGACGCAGCGGCAGGGTAAGCACCCGCAGCTCCGGCAAGCCCGTTACGTCCGGCGAGAAGCAGGCGGCCGTATCGCGACTCATCCAGGTATACAGTCTGCGCGGTCACCAGATCGCCGACATCGACCCGCTGCAGCTTATGGATCGGCGCATTCCCGGGGTTCTCAAGCTCGACTACCTCGGTCTGACCGAGGCCGACATGGACACCGAGTTCTTTACGGGTGGTCTCGCCGGCACCGGTAACGAGCGTATGAAGTTACGCGATATCCTGGAATTACTCAGGTCGATCTACTGCGGCAAGATCGGTGCCGAGTTCGCACATATCTCGAGGGCGCGAGAGCGCCTGTGGCTGCGCCGGCATTTCGAAAGAGGCGCCGTGGCGGACAAGTTGAGTGACGAAGAGCGACTCTGGACGCTGGAGCAGTTGACCAGTGCCGAGGGTATCGAGCGTTACCTGCACACGCGCTACGTCGGCCAGAAGCGCTTCTCGCTCGAAGGTGGTGAGAGCCTGATTCCGATGCTTGACGACATCATCCAGCAGGGTGGTTCGTCGGGTATTCGCGAAATCGTCATCGGCATGGCACATCGCGGTCGCATCAATGTGCTCGTCAACATACTGGGCAAGTCGCCGGAGGAGCTGTTCGAGGAGTTCGAAGGCAACTACGACCTGGACGAACTGCGTGGCTCGGGTGACGTGAAGTATCACAAGGGCTTCTCCGCGGACATGAAGACCCCGGGTGGCAATGTGCACATTGCCCTCGCGTTCAACCCGTCGCACCTCGAGATCGTCAATCCCGTTGTGGAGGGTTCCGTACGCGCGCGCCAGCAGCGGCGCAATGACAGCGAGCGCCAGGAGGTACTGCCGGTACTGATCCACGGCGATGCGGCGTTTGCCGGGCAGGGCGTGGTTACCGAGACCTTCCAGATGTCGCAGACGAACGGTTTCCGCACGGGCGGCACGGTGCATATCGTCGTCAACAACCAGATCGGCTTTACGACGAGCCGCCCATCGGATGCGCGTTCGACGGATTACTGTTCCGACGTGGCCAAGATGATCGAGGCGCCGATTTTTCATGTCAATGGCGACGATCCCGAGGCCGTCTTGTTCGTGACACGCCTGGCACTGAGCTACCGCCAGAAATTCCGCAAAGATGTCGTGATCGATCTCGTTTGCTACCGCCGCCACGGGCACAATGAGGCGGACGAACCGTCGGCAACGCAGCCGATAATGTACGGTCGGATCAAGAGTCACCGGACCACGCGCGAGTTGTACGCCGAGCGCCTCGAGGCGCAGGGTGTCATCGATTCGACGATGGCCGTGAAGCTTCAGGAAAACTACCGCGATCGCCTGGATCGGGGCGAGCCGGTACCGAAGTCGAGTCTCGGCCTGATCGGTGACGAGTACACCGTCGACTGGTCGCCCTACCTGCACACGGAATGGGACGAACCCGCGGACACCACGATCAGCCCGGCGACGGTGGCAAGCCTGGGCGCCGCGATCACCTTTATCCCGCCCGACGTCAGGCTGCATGGACGCGTGCAACGCATCATGGACGACCGCGCCAAGATGGCGTCCGGCGAGGTGGACATGGACTGGGGATTCGCGGAAACGATGGCGTATGCCTCGTTGTTGCGGGAGGGTCATACCGTAAGGCTGGTTGGCCAGGACAGCGGCCGCGGTACGTTCTTCCACCGGCATGCCGTACTGCACAACCAGGTGAACAACCGCGAGTACGTTCCGCTCGAACACATCGTCGAAAAACCGAACGCATTTCGAGTGATCGATTCCTTCCTGTCGGAAGAGGCCGTGCTGGGATTCGAGTACGGCTACGCGAGTACCGCTCCCGATACGCTGGTTATATGGGAAGGCCAGTTTGGCGATTTTGCCAACGGAGCGCAGGTCGTCATCGACCAGTTCATTAGCTCAGGCGAGTCCAAGTGGGGGCGTCTTTGCGGCCTGACCATGTTCCTGCCGCACGGCTACGAAGGACAGGGGCCGGAACACTCCTCGGCGCGACTGGAGCGCTTCCTGCAGCTCTGTGCGGAGCACAACATGCAGGTATGCGTGCCGTCTACGCCGGCCCAAATGTTCCACATGCTGCGGCGTCAGCACGTACGACATTTCCGCAAGCCGCTCATCGTCATGACCCCGAAGAGCTTGTTGCGCCACAAGATGTCCGTGTCCTCGCTAACCGAGTTGTCGAGCGGGCGCTTCGAGGTGATCATCCCCGAGATCGAAGCTATTGACGTGGAGAAGACACGGCGTGTCGTCTTCTGCAGTGGCAAGGTGTATTACGATCTGCTGGAGGCCCGCGAGGTCAACGCAGTTGCCGATATCGCGATCATTCGTATCGAGCAGCTGTACCCGTTCCCCATTATGGAGTACGCCGACGTGATTGAGCAGTACCGTCACGTCGAGGAAATTGTCTGGTGCCAGGAAGAGCCCCAGAACCAGGGGGCGTGGTACCAGATCAAGCATCGCCTGCAGGAGCCGCTCGGCGACCATCAGCAACTCTATTATGCGGGACGCCAGGGCGCAGCTGCGCCGGCCTCCGGCATCTTCAAAGTGCATCTGCAACAGCAACAGGCGCTGGTCGACGCGGCGCTCGATATTCATACCGAGGCAAGCAAAGTCCGCAAGCCTGAAAAAACCAAACGGAAGACAACATGACCATTGAGATAAAGGTACCGCCTTTACCTGAATCCGTATCCGATGCGACGCTCGTCGCCTGGCACAAGTCCGTCGGCGAGCGCGTCGCTCGTGACGAAAATCTTGTCGATCTCGAGACCGACAAGGTCGTCCTCGAGGTTCCCGCGCCGGCGGCAGGCACGATCTCGAAAATCGTCGTTAAAGACGGTGCCACGGTCGTTGCCGGTGACGTACTCGCCATTCTCGAAGAAGGTGAGGGAGCTGACTTATCGGCACCGACAGCCGAGAAGCAGGTTGCGCCAGACGTCGAGAAGGAAGCCGAAGAGCGGGCTGCGCCTTCGGCAAAAGCAATGAAGGGACCCGCCAAGACGAGTCCGTCGGTACGCCGCCTTCTGGACGAGCACGATCTCGATGCAACGATGGTAACGGGATCCGGCAAGGACGGCCGCATCACCAAGGCCGACGTCATGGCGTTTCTCAAGTCCGATTCAAGCAGTGAGGTGACGCCGGGCGATGCTGCGCCATCCGGTAGTGTCGAAGTCGTTGAACAGGGACTTGTTCGCGAAGAGAAACGTGTACCGATGACCCGGTTGCGTGCACGTATCGCAGAGCGTCTTGTCGAGGCACAGCAAACCGCGGCAATGCTGACGACCTTCAATGAAGTCGACCTCACCGAGGTTATGGCGTTGCGCAAGAAGTACCGGGATGAATTCGAGAAAACGCACGGCGTGCGCCTTGGCTTCATGTCGTTCTTCGCCAAGGCTGCGGTCGAGGCGCTGAAGAAGTTCCCGGTCGTGAATGCCTCGGTCGAAGGCAGTGACATCGTTTACCACAACTATTACGACCTCGGTATCGCCGTTTCAAGCGATCGGGGGTTGATGGTTCCGGTTATTCGCGATGTCGACCAGATGAGTTTCGCCGAGTTCGAGAGCGCGCTGACCGACGTGGCGGCAAAGGCCCAGGACGGCAGCTTCAGCATGGAAGACCTGACGGGCGGCACGTTCACCATCACGAATGGCGGTATCTTCGGATCGATGATGTCGACGCCGATTCTGAATCAGCCGCAGAGTGCCATCCTCGGCATGCATTCGATCCAGCAACGGCCGATGGTCGTCGACGGCGAGATTGTCGCGCGGCCGATGATGTACCTGGCCGTGACGTACGATCATCGCATCATCGACGGCAAAGAAGCGGTGCAGTTCCTGGTTTCGATCAAGGAGCAACTGGAAGATCCTTCTCGCCTGCTGCTGCAGGTTTGAGCAGAAAACTCGCTAACAGGAAGCTGATTCTCATGAGCAGAAGTTTCGACGTAGTCGTTATTGGTGCAGGCCCGGCGGGTTACATCGCTGCTATTCGTGCTGCGCAGCACGGCAAAACGGTTGCATGCATCGACGAGTGGCAGAACAAGGACGGCAAGAACGCTTTCGGTGGTACCTGCCTGAATGCGGGGTGTATTCCGTCGAAGGCGTTGCTTGAATCATCCGAGCTCTACCACAAGGCAGGGCATGAATTTAAGAAGCACGGGATAAAGACCGGCAACGTGGAGATGGATATCGCAGCGATGCAAAAGCGTCGCGCCGGCATAGTGCGTCAGCTCACGGGGGGTATTGCGGGGCTGTTCAAGGCCAACAAGGTGGAAGGCCTGGTGGGTCACGGCAAGCTTCTTAAAAACAAGCAGGTCGAGTTCACACCGGTCAAGGGCGACAAGGAGATCATCGCGGCGGAGCATATTATCCTGGCATCGGGTTCCGCGCCGATCGAACTGCCGATAGCAAAGTTCGACGACGATCGGATTATCGATTCATGGGGTGCCCTTGAGCTTGACGCCGTGCCGAAGACCCTGGGTGTCGTTGGCGCAGGCGTCATAGGACTGGAGCTTGGCAGTGTTTGGGCTCGACTCGGGGCAGACGTCACCATTCTCGAAGCGATGGACGACTTCCTGTTCATGGCGGATCGCGATGTCGCCAAGGTTGCGGCAGGTGATTTCAAGAAACAGGGCCTGGACATCAAACTCGGTGCCAAGGTCTCGAAGGCAACGGCCGGCAAGCGCGGCGTTACTGTCGAATACGAGGACAAGGACGGTGCACAATCGATCGAGGTCGAAAAACTCGTCGTGGCCGTTGGCCGCAGACCGGTAACGGACGGGTTGTTCGCGGACGATGCGGGAATCCAACTCGATGAGCGTGGCTTCATCGTGGTCGATGATGAATGCCGCACGCGCGTCAAAGGCGTGTATGCGGTCGGTGACTGTGTACGTGGTCCAATGCTTGCACACAAAGGATCGGAAGAGGGCGTGATGGTTGCTGACCTGATTGCCGGTGAGGTCGCCGAGATGAACTACGACGTCATACCTTCGGTCTTGTACACGAATCCCGAAATTGCCTGGACCGGAAAGACCGAGGAAGAGGTCAAGAAAAGCGGCATCGCCTACAAGACCGGCCAGTTCCCGTTCATGGCAAGCGGTCGCGCGAAGGCGATGGAACAAACGTCCGGCTTCGTGAAGATCATCTCTTCAAAAGAAGATGACGAAATCCTCGGCGTGCACATCGTCGGCCCGATGGCTGGCGAGCTGATTTCAGAAGCCGTGCTCGCGCTCGAGTTTTCTGCCAGCACCGAAGACATTCAACGCACGATTCATGCGCATCCGAGCCTTGCCGAAGCAGTGCATGAAGCGGCACTCGCCGTGGACAACAAGGCGCTCAACTTCCCCAATAAATAGGGTGTCCGGTACCTTATTTCTCCCAGAAGTCGGCGTTCTTGATGCCGAGCTTTTTCGGGTCGAATGTGTAGTTCTTGACGCCGGCCTTGCGCTGCTCCTCGTAGTCCTTTAGAGCCCTGATTGCCGGCTGACCCATGAAATACAGGAGCAAGATACCGAAGATATTGAGTCCGGCCATGATGCCGAGGCCAATATCGCCGAGGCCCCAGGCGAGGTCCGCCGTTCGCACAGTGCCGTAGAATACGGCACCCAGCAGCACGATCTTGATGATTGTCAGTTCGCCTGGAAATCGTACGGTCCGCCGAATGTACGCGACGTTTGTCTCGGCAATGTAGTAGTAAGCGAGTAAGGTCGTAAAGGCGAAGAAGAAAAGCGCCACGGCAACGAATACTCGCCCGAAATCGCCAAGTACACTTTCAAGTGCGAGTTGCGTGAAGGCAGGGCTGTTTGCTGCAACGTCGGTCATGAGCACACCGCCGGTGATACTCGCGTCCAATTCGGCAACGTAGTACTGGTTCGTAATCAGAATCATGAATGCCGTCGCCGAGCAGACAAACAGCGTGTCGATGTATACCGAAAACGCTTGCACGAGTCCCTGCTGGGCCGGGTGTTGTACTTCGGCTGCCGAGGCGGCGTGCGGACCGGAACCCTGGCCTGCCTCATTCGAGTACACACCGCGTTTCACACCCCAGCCGATTGCTGCGCCCAGTCCCGCCATCGGCGAAAACGCATCGGAAAAAATCAACTTAATGATACCGGGCAACTCAGCGGCGTGATAAATAACGATTCCCGCTGCCATGATGATGTAGCCGACGGCCATGAACGGCACGACGATCTGCGTGAAATGTGCGATACGTTTTACGCCGCCGAAAATGATGACGCCAAGGGCAATAACGACGAAACTCGCTGTCGCAAGCTTCGCGTAGCTTACGCTGCCAAGCCCGGTGGTCAGTACCTCGCTCCCGCCGAATGCGAGTTCAACGGCGGCTCCTATAGCATTGGACTGTACCGTCGGCAGCAGAACTCCGACAGCAATAATTGTGGATACGGCAAATATCCAGGCGTACCATTTTTGTCCGAGCGCCTTCTCAAAGTAATACGCAGGGCCACCACGAAACTGCCCTTCGTCCTCTTCTTTGTAAATCTGTCCGAGAGCGGACTCGACGTAGGCAGTGGATGCGCCGAGGAAGGCAACGACCCACATCCAGAACACGGCGCCCGGCCCGCCAATGCCGATCGCGGCGGCCACGCCAGCGATGTTGCCGGTCCCGACACGGCCCGAGAGCGATACGGCGAGCGCCTGGAAGGACGAGATGCCACGATCTGACTCCTTGCTCGAAAAGAGCAGGCGCCACATTTCGCCAAACATGCGTACCTGCACGAAACGCGTCAAGACCGAAAAGAACAGCCCGGTTCCGAGCAGTATGTAGATCAGGGCTGGTTCCCACATGAAGCCACTGATCCTATTGACGATATCCTGCATGCCGTCCCCCTTCAGCTTTTCTTTGCGGCCCGCAGAATGTTACCGCATATTGGGGCGCGAAAGCGTCCTTTCAAGCTGCCGTTGATTCTGGTTTCGCGATATAGTGGCGAGAATTGCACGCTTGGGAGAAGCACGATGACGTGGTGGAGTTGGATGGTTCTGGGCGCGGTTCTTCTGGCCGTAGAGCTCTTCGCTATTGACGCACAGTTTTACCTTGTGTTCCTCGGTATCTCGGCAGCTTTGGTTGGCCTCGCCAGCTTGTTGGGGTTCGTCATGCCGGAATGGGCTCAATGGCTGGCATTCGCCACAATGGCATTAATTTCCTTTTTTACGTTTCGCAAGAGTCTCTACCAAAAGATTCATGGCGGAACGGTCGGCTATCGCGAAAACCTGTCGGGCGAATCGATCATCGTGAACCGGGACCTGGCTCCGGGAGCCGAGGGTCGCGTGGAATACCGGGGAACCAACTGGACCGCCAGGAACGTCGGCAGCGCGCCGATCGCCAGTGGCGCCCGGGTAGTCGTCGTCAAGGCTGATGGTCTGACCCTGCATGTCACAGCCGAATAGGCACGGAACGAGGAATTTCTACATGGATACATCACTCATCTTTTCGCTTGGTTTTCTCTTTCTTGCGATCGTCATTCTCGTCAAGACAGCAATCGTCGTCCCGCAGCAGAACGCATTTGTAGTTGAGCGACTCGGCAAGTACGCCAAGACCTTGAATGCAGGGTTCCACATCCTGGTTCCATTTATTGACAAGGTCGCCTACAAGCACACGCTTAAAGAGCAGGCTGCGGACATCGCCGAGCAGGTCTGTATTACCAAAGACAACGTCCAGGTCGGCGTCGATGGCGTGCTCTATATGCAGGTCCTGGATCCGGGCAGAGCATCCTACGGAATCGGCAACTACATGTTTGCGATTTCGCAGCTCGCGCAAACCACGCTGCGTTCCGAGATCGGCAAGATCGATCTCGACCGCACATTCGAGGAGCGCAGTACGATCAACCAAAACGTTGTCGCGGAACTCGACAAGGCATCAGATCCCTGGGGCGTGAAAGTGCTGCGCTACGAGATCAAGAACATCAACCCGCCGCAGGATGTCCTGAGTGCGATGGAGAAGCAGATGCGCGCCGAGCGTGAGAAGCGTGCAGTGGTTCTGACGTCGGAAGGTGTTCGAGACGCAAAGATCAACGAAGCCGAGGGCGAGAAGCAGCGGGTTGTCAAAGAGTCCGAGGCGGCGAAGATTCAGCAGATCAATGAAGCCCAGGGTGAAGCTGAAGCTATTCTTGCGGTCGCGACAGCAACGGGCGAGGGCTTGCGCAAGGTGGCAAACGCCGTGATCGAGCAGGGCGGACCTGAGGCAATGCAATTGCGCATTGCCGAACAGTACATCGGCGAGTTCGGAAAACTGGCCAAGACAGGCAATACGTACGTCGTGCCGGCGAACCTCGGTGACTTGACATCAATGATGGCACTGGCAACGGACATCGCGAAAGGTAAAGGCAAGACCAGCCCGACCGCGGCCGAATAGTCCGAAGACAATGACAGTGGCCCTGGCTCGGTTCTGACCAGGGCCACTGTCGCTTGGATTCAGGCCTGGCGCCTGACCGACACGACGTTGGGAAGCTGCTCCAGCTTCGTAATCACGGTGCTCAACGTCGGCAGATCCTTGATCTCAATGCTTATCTCCATGACCACCTGCATGGATTTCTTGTCGGTGTGGCTCTTCATGTCGAGAACGTTGGCATCGTCGTCCGCCAGCACGGCCGTAATGTCGCGAATCAATCCCGACCGATCGAATGCGTGCAGGCTGAGATCGACGGGGTAGGCCGCCTTGGACTCCGGTTCGCCCCAGGTTATCGCGACGATGCGCTCCGGGTGCCGCTGGTTCAGGCCCAGGAAGTTGCCACAGTCCTGGCGATGAATACTCACGCCGCGTCCCACCGTGATGTAGCCGACGATGGCCTCGGGC
>JAOUNK010000359.1 GCA_029881015.1 Gammaproteobacteria bacterium
GACGCAGCGCTGGCGCTGGCATCGAGTATCGAGATTGTGCGCGGATATGGCGACACTTGGGAGCGGGGTCGCGAGCGTTACCAGGCAATCGTCTCCGCGGGCGATAAAGCCGCTCCAGAGAAGCGAGCGGAGTTCGTTCGTTCGCTGCTCGATGCGGCGTTGGCCGACGAGCAGGACACGCTGTTTCGGCAGCGCCTGGCAGACTTGGAGGCGGCGTGATGGAAGTGCGGTATGCGAGTAGCTAGTCGACATGCCGTCGTCACAGGCGGCGGCAGCGGCATCGGGGCTGCAATAGCCGAGGCGTTGGTCGCCGCAGGTACGACGGTTACGATTCTCGGTCGGGGCGAGTCGCAGCTTGCGGAGACGGCAGGCAGGCTGAACTGCGCGTATCAGGTGGCCGATGTGAGCGAACCCGAGGCCGTAAGAATTGCGTTCGAGGCGATCGCGGAACGGCACGGCGACGTCGATGTGCTCGTCAACAATGCCGGCAATGCCGAAGCGCGACCGTTTGCGAAGACCGACGACGCACACTGGCACAGTATGATCGGCGTCAATCTACACGGTGTCTACTACTGTACAAGAGCCGTGGTGCCGGCGATGCTGGCCGCTGGCTATGGCCGCATCGTCAACGTCGCGAGTACGGCGGGCGTCAAGGGCTACAGTTATGTGAGCGCCTATTGCGCCGCCAAGCATGGCGTCATCGGACTGACTCGTGCGCTGGCGGCCGAATTCGCCAAGTCGAATATCACGGTCAACGCGGTGTGTCCGGGCTACGCAAGGACAGCTCTCGTCGATCGTTCGGTCGACAAGATCGTTGCGGCGACCGGGCGAAGTCGTGACGAGGCGCTTGCGGAATTGGTCAAATCCAATCCGCAGGGGCGGCTGATCGAACCTGAAGAAGTCGCCGCCGCGGTGATCTGGTTGCTTGACGAGCACACATCGTCAATCACGGGCCAGGCAATTGCTGTTGCCGGCGGGGAAATTACCTGAGGTCCTTATGAGCGCATACGCACCAGAACATTTCCTGATGAACGTGAATGCCGACGGTGTCGCCGTCATCACGTTAAACCGGCCCGAGCGCAAGAATCCGCTGACCTTCGAGTCCTACGCCGAGTTGCGCGATACGTTTCGATCATTCGTTTATGACGACGCCATCAAAGGCGTCATCGTCACGGGCGCCGGCGGCAATTTCTGTTCCGGCGGCGATGTGCACGAGATCATAGGGCCGCTCACCGAAATGGACATGAAGGGATTGCTGCGCTTCACGCGCATGACCGGCGATCTCGTCAAGGCCATTCGGGCCTGCCCGCAGCCGGTGATCTCGGCGATCGACGGCATTTGCGCAGGCGCAGGAGCCGCTATCGCAATTGCGAGCGATCTTCGTTACGGCACTCCCGGGGCGAAAGTTGCGTTTCTGTTCACACGCGTCGGCCTCGCCGGTGCGGACATGGGCGCGTGCGCAATTCTTCCCCGGCTCATCGGACAGGGACGCGCATCCGAGCTGTTGTTCACTGGCCGCTCGATGTCGGCCGACGAAGGTCTCGCGTGGGGGTTCTACAATGCACTCATCGACGACGACAGACTGCTTGATGAGACACTAAGTGCTGCGAGCCGCCTCGCTCGAGGTCCGAGTTTCGCGCACGGTTTCACCAAGAACCAGCTCAACATCGAGTGGGACATGCCGCTTTACACGGCTATCGAGGCAGAGGCGCAGGCTCAGGCAATCTGCATGCAGACGGCGGATTTCAGGCGCGCCTACGAGGCATTCGTTGCGAAACGCAAACCGGAGTTCGAAGGTGACTGACCGGACGTTCCTCGACTGGCCGTTCCTCGAAGAACAGCACCGCGCACTGCGGCGCGACCTGGATGCCTGGTGCGACGCGCGCGAGTTTGACCACGAGGCCGATGTCGACAAGGCTTGCCGTGCGCTGGTGCGCGACCTGGGGCAAGCGGGCTGGCTCAGGTTGTGTGTCCCCGCAGATGCCGGTGGGCGATTCGAGAAACTCGACGTCCGCAGTCTCGCGCTGAGCCGCGAGACGCTGGCGTACCGCAGCGGTCTTGCCGACTTTTGCTTCGCCATGCAGGGTCTCGGCAGCGGTCCGATCTCGCTGTTCGGCAATCGCGAGCAGCAACACGAGTACCTGCCCGCCGTGGCGAAGGGCGATGCGGTAGCCGCGTTCGCGTTGTCCGAGGCGCGTGCTGGATCCGACGTCGCGGCCATCGATACCTCGGCGGTGCGCGACGGTGACAGCTACGTGCTCAATGGCGAAAAAACCTGGATCTCGAATGGCGGAATCGCCGATTTCTACTGCGTGTTTGCACGCACGGGTCCTGCGCCGGGCGCAAAAGGACTCGCCGCGTTCATCGTCGAGGCGGACGCGCCCGGGTTTGCGGTTGCCGGGCGCATCGATACGATAGCGCCGCACCCACTTGCCACGCTCCGGTTTGACGACTGCCGCGTTCCCGTTTCGAACCGTCTTGGCGAAGACGGCGATGGCTTCCGGATCGCAATGGCGACACTCGATGTCTTTCGTACCACCGTCGGCGCCGCGGCCCTCGGATTTGCACGTCGGGCGCTCGACGAGGCCGTGCGCCACACGAGTGAGCGCCAGCTGTTTGGTGCGCCTCTGAGCGCACTGCAGATGACTGAGGCTGCCATTGCCGAGATGGCGCTGGACGTCGATGCGAGCGCGTTGCTCGTGTATCGCTCGGCGTGGGCGAAAGACTGTTACCAGGAGCGCGTCACGCGCGAAGCAGCCATGGCCAAACTCCACGCAACCGAGGCAGCGCAACGCGTGATCGACCGCTGCGTGCAGCTGTTCGGCGGCCAGGGCGTGGTGAGCGGCAATGTCGCCGAAACACTGTATCGTGAAATCCGTGCGCTCAGGATCTACGAGGGTGCCAGCGAAGTGCAGAAAGTAATCATTGCACGGCAGACCTACGGAGGAAGATGACCATGCGTGACCTCAACCCAGACGGCTGGCCGCGCCCACGAGGCTACTCCAATGGCATCGAGGCCGAAGGGCGACTCGTATTCGTCGCCGGGATGATCGGCTGGGACTCGCAGGGCCGCTTCGCCGACGGCCTTGTCGCCCAGTTCGAGCAGGTGCTGCGCAACACCGTCGCGGTGCTGGCGGAAGCGAATGCCGGTCCCGAGCACGTCGTGCGGATGACCTGGTACGTCAAGGACCTGGATGCCTACCGCGACAACCTGCGCGGCATGGGCGCCGCCTACCGCGACGTCATGGGGCGCAATTTCCCGACAATGGCCGTGGTCGGCGTCAGCGACCTCGTCGAACCCGAGGCGCTCCTCGAAATCGAAACGACAGCGGTTGTCCCCTGAGCGGCGCGGTATTGTTGCATGTGG
>JAOUNK010000360.1 GCA_029881015.1 Gammaproteobacteria bacterium
CTTTTCATAATCCGGCAACTATAAGACAAGCGCTAGAATCCTTCCAGTTAATATTCAGGCAAATCAGTCGCTTATCGGAGACAATTTGGCGGAATTCTGCTCCCAGTTCCGGCCGTCGAATGGCGTGACATTGACGCCCGCAACGGTATCCTCGTCGAGGCAGTGGACGTTCACGCTGATACCATCGGGATGCGATCGCGGGACATAGTAGGACTTCACGCCACAGACGTTGCAGAAGTGATGTTTTGCCGCGCCGGTATTGAACGTATAGGTCGTCAGCACATCGTCGCCCTGCAACAGGCGAAAGTCAGCGGCAGGGACAATCAGGTGAAGGAACCCGGACTTTCGACAGATACTGCAGTTGCATTCCGTTGCGTCGATTACGGCAGGTGCATCAACCTCGAATCGTACCCGCCCGCAGTGGCACCCGCCGGTGTGCGTTGTCATGACGTATCTCCTCGCTGCCAGACCGCAACGTTGTTGTTCGACGGCACCGCGTAGAAGCGCACGCGCCGCAGACCGGCGGCATGTGCGAAATCATCAAGTACCTCTATGTCACGAATACCCATCGACGGGTTTCTCGCCTTGAGATTCGCGTCGAAAGCGGCGTTGCTCGGCGTATTGAAGCGGCTGTCTTTCCTGAACGGGCCGTAGAGACAGAAGATGCCGTCATGCCGCAGCGCCCTGCCGACCAGCAAGAACATTTTCCGAACGGCATCGGTATCCATGATATGTGCCGTATTCGCTGAAAACACCGCGTCGTAGGCGGCGGCCGCCACCGACGCCTCGCGAACATCCATGGACAAAGGCGGCAACACATTGTCTGTGCCGGCGGCCTCTATCCAGGCCCGGATGCCGGCGTGATTCTCGTCAAGATCGCTGGTCTGCCAGCACAGGTGTCCAAGACGCTCGGCGAACAGGCAAGCATGTTGGCCGGTACCGGAGCCGATTTCGAGGACGCGGGAGGCAGCGGAGAATTCGCGCCGCAGTATCTCCAGTATGGGGGCCGCGTTCCGTGCCGCGTATTCGGCAAACGGTTTCTCAGGCATCGCTACCGACAGGATCCAGTGCGTCAGGATGGAACAGCTTCTCCCGGTACCAGGAAAGTTCCTCGATGGAGTCCCTGATATCTGCAAGGGCGAGATGTTGTGATTCCTTGACGAACCCCAGTGCGACGCCGGGCGCCCATTGCTGAGCCAGGATCTTGAGCGTGCTTACATCGAGATTTCGGTAGTGAAAATAAGCCTCGAGTGTCGGCATCTCGCGCGCCAGGAAACGACGGTCCTGGCAAATGCTGTTGCCGCACATCGGCGACGCGCGCTCATCCACCCATTCCCGGAGGAAAGCGATCGTCGCCGCTTCGGCTTCCGCCGTGTCGACCTCGCTCTCGAGAACACGCGCGGTCAGGCCGGACTTGTCGTGTTGCCGCGTGTTCCATTCATCCATGCCGGACATCGTCTCCCGGGACTGACGAATCGCCAGCACCGGCCCCTCGGCGAGCTCATTGAGATGCTTGTCAGTCACTATGGTCGCAATCTCGATAATGGTGTCGTGCGTCGTACACAACCCCGTCATCTCGAGGTCGATCCAGATAAGGTTGCTTGCGCGATCGGTAGCGGGTGTGGTCATGATTCACGCAGTCTATACTCCCGTCATGAAACACGCCACGGTCATAGCCACCTACAGCCGACGCATGCGCCTCGCGCTTGCCGACGGGCGTGAGGTGAATGCGCGCATCAAGGGCAAACGAATCAAGCCCGTCTGCGGCGACAAAGTCGATGCGGAGCCGATCGAGAACGAGGACGACTGGCTCATCACGGGCATTGCCGAGCGGCGCAACGAGCTTTCACGACCGAATATGCGTGGCAAGGTAGAGGTACTGGCTGCAAATCTCGATTACCTGGTTGTGGTGGCCGCGGCCGAACCCAGGCCGGACTGGTTCATCGTCGATCGCTACCTGTGCGCGGCCGAACTCATCGGCATCGATGCGTGCGTGGTATATAACAAGAGTGACCTGGGTACCGCGGACGTTCGCTACGAGCTGGATACCTACTTCGACATTGGCTATGACGTGGTTGCCTGCAGCGCGCTGAACGGGGAAGGCATCGACAACGTTCGTAAGCTACTCGCGACGCACTGCGCGATCATTGTCGGTCAGTCCGGTGTCGGCAAGTCCAGCATCATTAACAGACTTATCGGCGATGACGTGCAAAAGACGTCGGAGGTTTCCGACAAGTCCAGGGAGGGTCGGCATACCACTGTCAACTCCGCAATGATCTCCCTGCCCGGCGGGGGTGTGATCATTGATTCACCAGGTGTGCGCGACTATGCACCGGCGCTCGAGTCGTCGACAGCAGCGGCACAGGGATTTCGGGAAATCCGGGACGCCGCCGGGGAGTGTCGCTTTGCCAACTGCCGCCACTTGCGCGAGCCAGGCTGCGCCGTGAAAGAACGCTGCGAAAACGGTGTGATCAGCCCGCGGCGTTACGAGAGCTACAAGCGCATCGTCAACCTGACGGAGCAGCTCGGCGAGGGTCGCTACTGACTAGCCCGGCGGCCAGTCCAGTCGTCGGCCACCGAGTACGTGCAGGTGGATGTGAAAGACGCTTTGCCCTGCGCCTTCGTTGCAGTTCATGACAGCGCGATAGCCTTCGTCGGCAATACCTTCCTCTGCCGCGATGTGCCGCGCCGCCGAGTACAGGCTTCCTATGATCGCCTCGTCGTCAACGTCGATATCGTTGATCGTCGATATGTGCTTGCGCGGAATTACCAGCGCGTGGATCGGCGCTTGCGGGTTGATGTCGCGGAATGCCACAGCTGTGTCGGACTCGTAGATCAGTTCGGCCGGAATCTCGCCCTCGAGAATCTTGCAGAACAGGCAATTGTCGGTGGACATGGTTCTTCCCTCAGTCAACAGTACGGCGACCGTAGAACGCGTGCGACAGCGTGCCGCCGTCGACATACTCGAGTTCGCCGCCCAGCGGAACGCCATGGGCGATACGACTCGCCTTGACGTCACGCTGCGTCGCCAGGTCGGCGAGATAGTGTGCCGTCGCGTCACCTTCGACGGTCGGATTCGTGGCAATAATGAGCTCGGTCACTTCACCCCGGGCCAACCAGTCGTCAAGCTGGCCGAGGCCGAGTTCTTCGGGCCCGATGCCGTCGAGCGGTGACAGGTGCCCCATCAGCACGAAGTACAGTCCCCGGAAACCGGTTGCGTCTTCCAGCGCCATCACATCGGCCGGAGACTCCACGACGCAGAGTTGCGTGGCATCACGGCCCGGGGCCGAACAAATGGAACAGAGCTCATGCTCGGTAAACATGCGGCAACGGCTGCAATGGCCGATACCCGCGACCGCT
>JAOUNK010000056.1 GCA_029881015.1 Gammaproteobacteria bacterium
TGACCGACGAGGTTGACTACGTTGAGCCGAAAGCGAGGGTGTACTGATGGCTGAATTCAGGCTCCCGAAACACTCGCGAATCACGAAGGGCAAGCATTTCGATGCCGCCAACGGCTCGAGCAATACGCGCACATTTGCCGTCTATCGCTACGACCCCGACAGCGGCGAGAACCCGCGCGTCGACACCTACGAGATCGACATGGACAGCTGCGGTCCGATGGTTCTCGACGCGCTGATCAAGATCAAGAACGAGATTGACCCGACACTGACCTTCCGACGCTCTTGCCGCGAGGGCATCTGTGGTTCCTGCGCGATGAATATCGACGGCGGCAACACGCTGGCCTGCACGAGGGCCAACGACGAAGTGAAGGGCGATGTGAAGATTTACCCGTTGCCGCACATGCCGGTCGTGAAAGACCTCGTGACGGACCTGACCAATTTCTACGCCCAGTACGCCTCGATCAAGCCGTGGCTGCAGGCGCGTACGCCGCCCCCGCCGGACTCCGAGCGCCTGCAGTCCAAGGAAGACCAGGAGCTTATCAACGAGCCGTCTGCCTGTATCCTCTGTGCCTGTTGCTCGACGAGTTGCCCGAGCTACTGGTGGAACTCCGATCGCTACCTCGGCCCGGCCGCATTGCTCGCAGCCTATCGCTGGCTGGTCGACACGCGCGATGACGCGACGGGCGAGCGTCTTGACGAACTCGAGGATCCGTTCCGCCTGTATCGTTGCCACACGATCATGAACTGCACGCAAACCTGCCCGAAGGGTCTCAACCCGGCGCTGGCCATTGCAGAGACCAAGAAGATGCTGGCGGAAAGGAAGTATTGAGCGAGGAATCGCGCCTTCGCTGGCAATGCAGGCGCGGCATGCGCGAGCTCGATGAGCTGCTGCTCCGTTACCTGGACGAGATCTATCCGGGGGATAACGAGGCCGATAAGGACGCGTTTCGGCAAGTATTGGAGCTTGCCGATCCGGAGCTGAATGCTTATCTGTTGCAACGGCAGATGCCGTCACCAGAGCCGATCGCGCGTGTCATCAACCGCATACTTCGCCGAACTCGAACCTGATCCCCGCCTGCGCCGGCTCGTCGCCTGGACCGGGGTACTGCTGGGCGCCGCCGGGGTGCCCGTCATTCTGTTGCTACCGCTCGATCTGTGGGTCAGATTGCTGGCCTGCGGCCTGTGGGTCGGCAGTTCGGTCCGGGAACACCGGCTACTCCGCCGCGGCTGGGTCGATTGCCGTGCATTGCGGTTCAGCGCAGACGGGACCATTGCGCTGCTGGGCGCCGACGGCACCTGGCGACCCGCGCGTCGCAAGTCCGGCGGTGTCCTGCTCGGGAAAGCGCTCTGGTTGCGCCTGCAGAACAGCCGCGGCCGGGTGTTTGGCGAGCTACTCGTCGGCGATGCCCGGCAGAGCCCGGACTGGCGCCGGCTACAGGCCATCTGGCGCCACATTGGAGCTGGAGGGTGAAGCTGCTAACATGCTCATCGAACAGGGAAAAATAACAATAGCGGCGGTTTCGGGGCGATCTGCCTAGCCAAGGACGAACGGCGTCACAGAACATAGATGAATAAGGCAGAAATCCGAGAACTAATCTCCCTGGCACCGGTCTATCCCGGTGTCGACAGGCTGTATGGAAATTCCGGCGAGCGGGTCTGAATGTCAAATCAGTCGTCTGACAAGAAGCTGGTCAAGCGTGTCCAGAAGGGTGACAAAGGTGCGTTTGACCTGCTGGTGCTCAAGTACCAGCACAAGATAGTCAACCTGGTCATGCGTTATGTGCGCGATCCTGAGCTGGCGCTCGATATCACCCAGGAAGCGTTCATCAAGGCATACAGGGCTTTGCCGCGGTTTCGGGGCGATAGTGCTTTCTACACATGGATGTATCGCATCGCAGTGAACACGGCAAAGAACCATCTTGCGGCACAACGGAGAAGGCCGATGGACGTGGAGTTGGACCTGCAGGATCCGGAGCAATTCGATCTGCACGCCAAGCTCAAGGAGACGGACACTCCCGAGGGGGTGACGCTCAGCAACGAACTAAGGGAAATCGTGGAGCGTGCCATCGCGGCGCTGCCAGAGGATCTGCGAACAGCGATCATCCTGCGCGAACTGGAAGGCATGAGCTACGAGGAAATAGCACAGACTATGGAGTGCCCCGTGGGCACGGTCAGGTCGAGAATTTTCAGGGCACGAGACGCGATTGCAAAGAAAGTCGGTCCGTTGACCCGATAGTATTAAGGGCGCAAGAGCCCATGTGAGTGAACTATGAATGACGCGATAAGAATGCAGATTTCCGCTTTTGTCGACGGTGAATTGCCGGACGCCGAGGCAGACCTCCTGCTGCGAAGAATGAGTCAGGATGCCGCCCTCAGGAAGCAGGCCGCCGAGTTTCTTGAGATCGGCCGCGCCATGCGCGGTGAGCCCGGCGTACCCGGGGTTGAGCGCCTCCAGGAACGCATCAGTGCGGAACTGGACGACAAGCCGCTGGTGGCTGAACAAATCCCGCCTGTGACGCCCGTCGGTCGCTCGATTCGCCCGCTGGTTGGAATCGCCGTTGCCGCCTCGGTTGCCTTACTGGCCATCGTTGGTCTGCAATACAGCCCCGGAATCGACACGACGACGGATGTGGCTGCCGACGACGCCGTCGCGGACACGGTCGAGGAGTCCGGATACACGGTGCCGCAACCGGTTGACGATCAGTTGCGCCAGTATGTCCTGAGCCATGGCGCCTCGGCATCGGAGCTCGGTGGCAATAACATGAATACCCGACTCGTCACCCTGCGGCTCAGCGAAGAAGCGTTGATCGAAGACGAGCTTCCGGACGATGCGGTCGACGAAGACGCCGCAACAGAGAGCCCGACGCAGCCGTAATGCGGACATCGGGCATGAAGAACCTGGTTTGGCCCTTGCTCGCCGTGGGGCAGCTTGCCTGCAGCGCGACCGCGGTTGCAGAGCGTATCGCACCCAGTGAGTGGCTGAGCCGCATGGGAGCGGCGGTGCAGTCGACCAGTTACGAAGGCACCGTTATTCGTATCCAGGACGGCAAGGCGGAAGCGCTCAAGGTTGTACATACCGTGAGCGACGGCGTCATTCGCGAAAAAGTCGTGGCGCAGGAAGGCAACGGCCTCGAGATCATTCGCAACGGCAACGAGGTGCACTGCATCCTCCCGGACCGCAAGTCCGTCCTGATCGAGGAGTGGGATGACCAGTCCACGCTGTTCTCGACACTGCCGACCAGCGAAGTACGCTTTGGCAGCGAGTACGACGTGTCCGTCGTCCGTGAAGACCGGGTGGCCGGGCGCCAGGCGATCCTCCTCGCCATACGACCACATGACGGCTATCGCTACGGACACCGGATCTGGCTCGATACCGAGACGGCTTTTCCGTTACAGACCCAGCTCATTGCCGACGACGGATCCGCACTCGAGCAGGTCAAGTTCGCCGACATCAGCCTGAACAAGACGATTCACGCCAGTGCGCTTGCGCCGTCCTACAGCACCAAAGATTTTCGCTGGCTGACACAGCCGTCACGTCACATCAGCCATGCGCTGGAAACGGAGTGGGTCAGCAGTAACCTGCCGCAGGGATTCCGGGCGGTTGCCACGCACGGGGAGACGATGCCGGGCAGCGACAAGGTAGTGACGCACATCATGTACAGCGATGGCCTCGCGAGCGTGTCGGTATTCGTTGAGCCCCAGGGCGAGGCGATTTTCGAAGGGCCGTCGAAGGTCGGTGGCACGAACTCCTACAGTGCGATGATCGACGGGCATCGCGTGACGGCCGTTGGCGAAGTGCCGGCGCTGACGGTCGAGCAAATCGCGACAACAATGAGCCGTCCCTGAGGGTATCGTCCGGTACACTGCCGTCATGGAACTCAGCCGCGGCCGCATCATCTCTGTTGCACAAGATAAGCTGAGCGCGACCGTCGAGGTGGATACGGCCGTATTCTGCTCGCGTTGTGCGTCGGGCAAGGGCTGTGGCGCCGGTGTCTTTGGCAGTGACGATCGACCGCGGCGGTTCGCCGCCCCAGTGGTTGGAAACATCAGGCTTCACGAGGGCGATGAGGTGCGCATGGAACTGGCGCCGAAAAGCGTGCTGCATGCGGCTCTCATCGTGTATGGCATCCCCCTGGTGACGGCCCTGGCAGCGACGGGGCTCGCATTCTTCGTCGGCCTGCCCGACTTCCGGGCCGCGCTCGCCGCTATTGCGGGCCTTGCTGCGGGCGTGCTACTCGGTCGCCGGCGGCTGCGGCGTGCCAACTGCCTGCGGCGGTTTACACCGGCGATCACCGGGCACATCGATGGGCGTGCGGCAGGCAGCCCATGAAGTCCTTGCAGGTTTACAGCAGGGCGGGTTGCCACCTTTGCGCGGTCCTGATCGACGAGCTCCGGGCCCTCGTGGGCGACCAGCTCAGGATCGATGTGCGGGATATCGATACCAACCCCGAATGGCATGAACGCTGGTTCATGGACATCCCGGTGGTGGAGCACGAGGGCACTGTTGTCTGCATGCATTTTCTCGATCCGGACGCGATTACAGGTATACTTCGCGGCTGAATTTTCCGGCGATTGCGCCGCACATAGCCCGCTGGCAGGCCGTTGGCACCAGGTTCTCCCCCTCAATGAAGCAGATACGCAACTTCTCGATCATCGCGCATATCGACCACGGCAAGTCGACGCTTGCGGACCGGTTTATCCAGATATGCGGTGGCCTTGCGGACCGGGAGATGGCGGAGCAGGTTCTCGATTCAATGGAGCTGGAGCGCGAACGCGGTATCACGATCAAGGCCCAGAGTGTCTCACTCAACTACAAGGCGCGTGATGGTCAGACCTACCAGCTGAACTTCATCGACACGCCAGGCCACGTGGACTTCTCTTACGAAGTATCGCGCTCGCTGGCCGCCTGCGAAGGGGCCTTGCTCGTAGTGGATGCTGCACAGGGCGTCGAAGCGCAGAGCGTTGCCAACTGCATTACGGCGATCGACCAGGGACTCGAAGTTCTGCCGGTGCTCAACAAGATCGACCTGCCGGCCGCCGAGCCGGAAAAGGTTGTCGCGGAGATTGAGGACATCATCGGTATCGATGCTCAGGACGCTATCCATGTCAGCGCCAAGACAGGGCAAGGCATTCCCGAGCTGCTGGAGCAGATCGTCGAGCTTATTCCCGCACCCAGGGGCGAGCCGGACGGGCCATTGCAGGCACTGATCATCGACTCATGGTTCGACAACTATGTCGGGGTTGTTTCCCTGGTACGCGTCATGAACGGCAAGCTCGTCAAGGGCGAGAAGATCAAGGTCATGTCGACCGGCGTGTCCTACAACGCGGACCGTGTTGGCGTGTACACGCCAAAGATGGAGGACCGGACCGAACTCAGGGCCGGCGAGGTCGGCTTCGTGATCGCCGCGATCAGGGACATCTACGGCGCGCCGGTTGGCGATACGCTGACGACGACCAGGAATCCCTGCGAAAAGCCGTTGCCGGGATTCAAACAGGTGCAGCCGCGGGTATTCGCCGGCTTGTTCCCGCTGAGCTCGGATGACTACGAGAGTTTTCGAGAGGCGCTGCAGAAGCTGCGCCTGAACGACGCAGCACTGCACTTCGAACCCGAAACGTCGGCCGCGCTGGGATTCGGTTTCCGCTGCGGTTTCCTGGGCATGCTGCATATGGAAATCGTTCAGGAACGCCTCGAACGGGAGTACGACCTCGAATTGATCACGACGGCACCAACGGTCGTGTTCGAAGTGATCGATACGAGTGGCAACGTGTTACACGTCGACAATCCTTCCAAGCTGCCGTCGGCCAACGAGGTAGCGGAGCTGCGCGAGCCGATTATCTCCGCCAACATACTGGTGCCCGAGGGGCATGTCGGATCGGTGATCAAGCTCTGCATCGAGAAGCGCGGCGTGCAAAAGCAGATGCGGTATCTCGGTGGGCAGGTCGCAATCGAGTACGAGCTGCCGCTGGCCGAAGTGGTATTGGACTTCTTCGACCGTCTAAAATCGGTTAGCCGCGGCTTTGCGTCGTTTGACTATCATTTCCTGCGTTTTCAGCCCGCGCAGCTGGTGCGCCTGGATGTGCTCATCAACAGCGAACGGGTCGACGCGCTTTCGATCATCGTCCATAAGGAAAAAGTGAGAACTCGTGGCCGCGAACTGGTCGAAAAAATGAGAGAATTGATTCCGCGGCAGATGTTCGATGTTGCGATCCAGGCTGCCGTTGGCAGCCAGATCATCGCGCGCAGCACGGTCAAGGCATTGCGCAAGAACGTGACGGCCAAGTGCTATGGCGGCGACGTGTCGCGCAAACGCAAGTTGCTGGAAAAACAGAAAGCCGGCAAGAAACGCATGAAGCAGGTTGGCTCGGTGGAGATTCCCCAGGAAGCCTTTCTCGCGGTATTGCGCACAGACAAGTGAGAACGAATATTGACTATTAACCTGGCACTGATTCTGACGCTCCTGACAGCTATTGCGGGCGCTGTCGTGGCGATGGACAAACTGGTCTGGAAGACAGACCTCGATGACAGCCGACAGGCCCCTGGCGCGCAGCGGGTTCTTGTCGAATACGCGCGCTCGTTTTTTCCGGTGCTGTTGTTCGTGCTCGTTATTCGTTCATTCATTTTCGAACCTTTTCGTATTCCATCGGGCTCCATGATGCCGACCTTGCTCGAGGGTGATTTCATCTTCGTCAAGAAGTACGCCTACGGCCTGCGCCTGCCGGTCACCGAAACCAAGGTTATCGAGACCGGCACTCCGGAGCGGGGCGATGTCGTCGTGTTTCGCCTGCCATCGGATCCGAGCGTCAACTACATCAAGCGCGTGATTGGTCTGCCAGGCGACACGGTCGTGTACGAGCGGCATCGTCTGACGATTAACGGCCACCTGGTCGATCTGAAACGCGGCGACGACGGCGCCGGGAATGTGCCGCTGTTCGTGGAAGACCTCGACGGTCGGGTGCATGACATCCTGATCACCAGCCCGGGCTTTTCGACGCGCGACAACACCTACCGGGTTCCCGAGGGCCACTTCTTCGTGATGGGTGACAACCGGGACCGCAGCAAGGACAGCCGTTTTATCGGCTCGATTCCCGAGGAGTTCCTGGTGGGCGAGGCCGTGCGTATCTGGATGCACTTTGTACCCTGGAATATGCCGGTCTGGGACCGAATTGGTACAAAAATACAATAATGTGGTGCCAGTCACTGAATTGACCGGTAAAATCGCGTTACGTTAAGCAATGTAGCGCGGACGAACGCAGCACAATGAACGGAGAAGGAAGTATGTCTTTGAATTACCTGGAAAAAGGGCGAGACAAACGCCGCCAGGCCGGCATGACCACGCTGGGCCTGATAATCCTCGTGCTCTTCGTCGGACTGTTTGCGTTTGCCGGTATTCGCCTGACGCCTGTATACCTGAACTACATGAAAGTCATCGGCGTGGTGGACGGGGTCCACAAGGAATTTGACGGTGCCGGCGCATCGCGTAGCGAGATTCGCAATTCCATCTCTCGGCGTTTCGATATCGAGAGCGTCGGTGTCATTACCGCCAAAGACGTCAAGGTCACTGCGGTCGACGGCGGCTTTGAAGTTGCAGCCACGTATCCCCACAAGGCGCCATTCATTGCCAACATCTCATTCGTGGTTGATTTCGACAAGAGAGTGATTATCCGCCGCTAGATCCTTCGGGCCGACCTGCGGCCTGGCAATTGAGAGCGATAACATTGGACAAGGCCGAGAGCTGGCTCGACAAAACGCTGCACTATCGCTTTCAGGATTCCAGCCTGTTGACCCAGGCGCTGACACACCGCAGCGCCACGGGACGCAATAACGAGCGCCTTGAGTTCCTGGGCGACGCCATTCTCGACTTCGTCATTTCCGATGCCGTATTCAAACGGCGTCCCGAGGCGGACGAAGGCGACCTCAGCAAGCTGCGCGCCTCACTAGTAAAAGACACCTCGCTCGCTGAACTGGCCGCCAGTCTCGGTATCGGCGAACACCTGGTGCTGGGCAGCGGCGAGCGCAAGACCGGCGGGCATCGCCGTGAGTCGATACTGGCGGACGCACTGGAAGCGATTTTCGGGGCCGTATTTCTCGATTCGGGTTTCGCGGCGGCGAAAGAAATCATCGAGGGAGTTTTCGCACAGAGGCTGGAAGAACTGCCGGACGGGGAGGACCTGCGCGATGCCAAGACCCGGTTGCAGGAGTGGCTACAGGCACGCAAGCTGTCCTTGCCGGACTACGAACTGGTAGGCGTCACCGGCAAAGCGCACCAGCAACGGTTCTCGGTGTCGTGTACCGTGAGTGAGCTATCCCAGACTACGGAAGGCGAAGCGACGACGCGCCGCAAGGCCGAACAGAAGGCGGCGCGACGCATGCTGGCAATCTTCGCCGGGGAACATCCATGAGTGCGTATCGCTGCGGTATGGTCGCCGTCATCGGGCGGCCCAATGTCGGCAAGTCGACGCTTATCAACGCCGTGATGGGGCGCAAGATCAGTATCGTCACGGCGAAACCGCAGACGACCCGTCATCGCATATTGGCCGTGCACACGGATGACGATGCCCAGATCATATTCGTCGATACCCCGGGTTTGCACCGCAAGGCGGGCAAGGCCATGAACAAGCTGATGAATCGCACCGCGGCCAACGCGCTTGCCGACGCGGACGTCATCCTGTTCGTCAGCGATGCGACGCACTGGACCACCGAGGACGACGACGTGCTCAGGCGGCTCCGGCAGGTTGATGCGCCGGTCATTGCCGCATTGAACAAGATCGACAAGGTACATCCGAGAGAGAAGCTCCTGGACGCCCTTGGCCTGATGGCGGCACGGCATGACTTTGCCGAGATCATTCCGATCTCCGCGCACAAACACGACAATCTCGAGAAGCTCATGGCGATGCTGCCGGGCTTTCTTCCCGAATCGCCGCCGCTTTTCCCGGAAAACATGCACACGGATCGTAGCCCGGAATTCCAGGCCGCCGAGGTGATCCGCGAGAAGTTGACGCTGCTGTTGCACCAGGAGCTACCCTACGGACTGACCGTGCAGGTTGAACGCTACCTGGAGGAAGACGGCGGGATCACGATCAATGCCATTGTCTGGGTCGAGCGCGACAGCCAGAAGGGAATCGTCGTCGGGAAGAATGGTGGTGTGCTCAAGAAGGTCGGCAGGTCCGCGCGGCTCGAGCTGAAGGAGAAACTGGGTTGCAACGTTCACCTGGAGTTGTGGGTCAAGGTGAAGTCGAACTGGGCGGACAATGAGAAGGACCTCATGAACCTCGGTTACGAGGCGCCGTAGCCCCGGTCGCCGATGAGCAGACGCGTTCAGCAACAGCCGGGGTATGTCCTGCACCACCGGCCGTTTCGTGATTCCAGCCAGATTCTGGATCTCCTCACCCGCGATCACGGCAAGGTCGCCGTGGTAGCGCGTGGCAGCCGAGGCTCAAAGTCCCGGCTGGCGGGCGTTTTGCGCCCGTTCCTGCCGTTGCGTGTCTCGTGGGTAGCCAGGTCGGACCTGGGGACGCTGACGGGCGCGGAAGCGGCCGGCGCGCCCTCGGGATTGCGCGGTGAGGCGCTGCTGTCGGCGTACTACGTCAACGAGTTGATGCTGCACTTCCTGCACCGTCACGACCCCCAGCCGGAGATCTATCAGCTCTACGAGCAGTGCATCCGGGCATTATGCGCGCGCGTGGATGTCGCGGCCTGCCTGCGCGGTTTCGAGCTCGAGTTCCTGGGGCTGCTGGGTTACGCGGTCAACCTCGACCGTGAGGCGGGGACGCACCATGACATCGATCCGGACCGCAATTACGACTACCGGGTGGAGGACGGCCCCGTTCCCGTGGAGCGTCCGGATGGACCCCTGGTTTTCAGCGGCGCCACGTTGCTGGCCATCGCCGCGGGGCAGTTTGACGATAAGGACGTCCTGCGCGCGGCCAATCGATTGCTGCGCGACGTGATTGGCCACCACCTTGGCGGCAAGGAACTTCAGAGCCGCAAGGTGCTGCTGGAAGTCCGACGGGGTAGAATTGCGCCACACGAAAAACCAGACAACGACACATGAGCGAAAAAAACCGGATTCACCTGGGCGTCAACATCGACCATATTGCGACGCTGAGGCAGGCGCGCGGTACAACCTACCCACGTCCGGCAGAAGCCGCGCATATTGCGGAGCGGGGTGGCGCGGACAGTATCACCGTCCATCTGCGGGAGGACCGCCGGCATATACAGGACCACGATCTCGATGAGATCAACGCGGTGATGCGTACGCACATGAATCTCGAAATGGCGGTGACGGACGAGATGATCGCCATCGCCAAACGTGTCAGACCGACGGACGTATGCCTGGTCCCCGAAAAACGCCAGGAGCTGACGACGGAGGGCGGGCTCGATGTCGCCGGGCAGCTCGACAAGGTGCAACGTGCCTGCGAGCAACTCGGCGAGGCCGGTATGCGCGTGTCTTTATTCATCGACCCGGAACCCGCGCAACTCGAAGCCGCGGTCGCTGCTGGTGCGCCCGTGGTCGAACTTCATACCGGGAAGTATGCGGATACGGATGGCGACGTGCGGGATGCCGAGCTGGCGCGTATTACCGAGGCGGCGCGGGTCGGGAACCGCCTCGGGCTTGTGATCAATGCGGGCCATGGACTGCACTATGAGAACGTAGGGCCGATCGCGCAAATCCCGGAGATTGTCGAACTCAATATCGGTCACGCCATCATTGCACGGGCTGTCTTCGATGGTCTGCGGACAGCCGTCAGCGAGATGAAGCGCCTGATGGACACAGCACGTGCGGCGGGTAAGCAGTGATATTCGGGATTGGCACGGACATCGTCGAGCTGAGTCGTATCGGGCAAATCCACGATCAGTATGGCGACCGTTTCGCCCGGCGTATCCTCATGGACGAGGAGATGGAGCTGTATGCGCGCAGCAAGGACCCGGTGCGCTTTCTGGCCATGCGCTTCGCCGGCAAGGAAGCGACGGTCAAGGCGATGGGGACGGGATTTGCTCATGGCGTATGGCTGCGCGATGTCGGCGTGTTGAACAACGACTGGGGTCGGCCGGTTATCGTCTGGTCCGAGCGTGGCAGTCGCGTCTGTGCGCGCCTTGGCATCGGCAGTGGACACCTGAGCCTTACCGATGACGCCGGACTGGTTATGGCCTTCGCGGTCGTTGAGTATGCAGAACACAAGAACTAGGCAAATCTATGCATTGTTTTTCATTCGATATTGAGACCGTTCCCGACGTTGAAGCCGGGCGGCAACTCCTCGCACTCGACGGCCTCTCTGACGAAGACGTCGCGACGGCGATGTTGTTCAAACGCCAGCAGGCGGTCGGGCATGACTTCCTGCCGTTGCACCAGCACCGTGTGGTCGCTATCTCCGTAAGCTTCCGGACGGGCGACACGTTCAAAGTCTGGAGCCTGGGTGACGAGGGTTCGGGGGAGGCGGAACTTGTGCAACGCTTCTTCGATGGCATCGAGCGTTATACGCCCGACCTGGTTTCCTGGAACGGCGGCGGCTTCGATCTGCCGGTCCTTCACTACCGAGCGCTGAAGCACGGAGTCCGGGCGCCGCGCTACTGGGAAAACGGCGAATCGGATCGCGACTTCAAGTGGAACAATTACCTGAGTCGCTATCACTGGCGACATGTCGACCTGATGGACGTGCTGGCCAATTTCAATAACCGGGCATTCGCCAAGCTGGATGAAATCGCGGTGATGCTGGGTTTTCCGGGCAAGCTCGGGATGAGTGGCGCGAAGGTTTGGGACAAGTACCTCGAAGGCGGTATCAAGGAGATTCGCGACTACTGTGAAACCGACGTGCTGAATACGTGGCTCGTGTACCTCAGGTTCGAGTACATGCGTGGCAACCTGGACGACAAGGACCTGCGGCGCGAGTACGCACTCGTGCGCAGCACCTTGGCCGGCATGCAACAGCCGCATCTCAATGAGTTCCTAGAGGCCTGGCCAGAGTCGAGCCAATAGTGGCACGGAAGAAACGGCGCGAGCCGGAAACCGCCACGATCCGTGGCGTCACGCACGACGGTCGCGGGATCGCCGACTGCGAGGGCAAGAAGGTCTTTGTTGCCGGCGCGCTCGACGGTGAAACCGTAACCTTCAAGCGCCGCAAGTTCCGGCGCAGCTTCGATGAAGCCGAATTGCTGGACGTACACACGGCATCGCCGGAAAGAATCGAGGCGAAATGTGCGGCCTATGGTATTTGTGGCGGTTGTTCGCTGCAGCACATCACGCCCGAGCATCAGCGAGAGATCAAGGGACAGACGCTGCGGGACAACCTGGAGCGCATCGGTCGCGTTACGCCCGATACCTGGCTCGACCCCATGACCGGACCCGCCTGGAACTACCGACGCAGGGCCCGGCTGGCCGTCAAGGATGTCCACGGCAAGGGTCGCACGCTGGTCGGATTTCGTGAGCGCCACGCGCCGTATATCGCGGACATGCAGCGTTGCGAGGTTCTGGCGGCACCGCTTGACGGCATGCTGATCGATCTCAGCGACATGATCGGCAGCCTGTCGATCAGGGCGCGTCTGCCGCAGATCGAAGTAGCCGTGGCCGAGAACGACGTCGCCCTGGTATTCCGCGTGCTCGACCCGCCCAACGACGCGGACACGTTGG
>JAOUNK010000057.1 GCA_029881015.1 Gammaproteobacteria bacterium
AGGTATCGCGACCCGGTGTTTGCAACGGTCGTCGTATGGGCGGCCTACGGTATCTCCGTAATGCAGTCCGCAATCCTGCCAGTTTCGGGAGCGGCATCGATGCTGGCATTATTGATGGCAATGCTGGTTGCCATGGAGCTTGCGGCCAGGGCAATTGAATCAATAAAGAAGAGGAACAGAAATGGCGAACGAGGGATACCACGAGCCCGTGGAAGAGCTCAGTGATGAAACGCGCGACATGCACCGTGCCATCACTTCACTGATGGAAGAACTGGAGGCGGTCGACTGGTACAACCAGCGCGTCGATGCCTGCAGGAACGATGAGCTCCGCGCCATCCTTGCGCACAACCGTGACGAGGAAAAAGAGCACGCGGCCATGGTGCTGGAGTGGATTCGCCGACAGGACCCGACGTTTGACAAGGAGCTCAGGGACTTCATGTTCAGCGACAAACCGATCGCTCACGATTAGTCCTGGCGAGACCGCGTCCCAGCGAAGAAAAAAGCCGCTCAACCCAAAGGCAGAGCGGCTTTTCTTTGTCGAGAATGGTCGGGGCGAGAAGATTCGAACTTCCGACCCCCACAACCCCATTGTGGTGCGCTACCAGGCTGCGCTACGCCCCGACCGTGGTCTGCAACGATAACAGACGGCGGCAATGATACTTGCCACTGCTACAGGATGGAAGAAGTGATTTTTTAGCGGCGCAGAATCTTAAGGACTTGTTCAAGTTCCATGCGTATCTGCTTGATTATCTGCTGACTTTGCGTCACATCTGACTTGGCATCGTCGCCGGTCAGGCGCTGCCTGGCACCACCGATCGTGAAACCCTCGTCGTAGAGGAGACTCCTGATCTGGCGAATGATCAGAACGTCCTGACGCTGATAGTAACGGCGGTTACCCCGACGCTTTACAGGTTTCAGTTGCGGGAACTCCTGCTCCCAATACCTGAGTACGTGCGGCTTGACCGCACAAAGGTCGCTCACTTCGCCGATGGTGAAGTAGCGCTTCCCAGGAATTGGAGGTAGTTCGTCGTTATTCCCCGGTTCCAGCATATGCTTCCACTCGGGCCTTTAGTTTTTGTCCTGGTCGAAAAGTCACAACGCGACGTGCGCTGATCGGAATTTCTTCCCCCGTTTTCGGGTTTCTGCCTGGACGTTCTTTTTTATCCCGAAGATCAAAATTCCCGAATCCGGAAAGTTTGACTTGCTCCCCAACTGCGAGTGATGCACGCAGCTCCTCAAAATACAAATCGACCAACTCGCGAGCTTCTCTTTTGTTGAGACCCAGCTCATTGAACAACGACTCGGCCATGTCTGCTTTGGTCAGTGCCATCGGGAATCAGTCTCTTAAATACGCAGCGAATTTATCTTCTAGTTTGGCGATCGCGGCAGCCATTGCGGTGTCCGCATCATCGTCAGTAAGGGTGCGGGATGTTTCCTGCAAAATCAAGCCTATTGCTATGCTTTTTCGCCCTGCTTCTATTTTATCGCCCCGGTAAATGTCAAATATCCTGACATCCCGAATCAGATCGGGAGCGGACGCGGCGACAGCATCGGCGAGTTCGGCGGCCGTGACTTTCTCATCGACCACGACTGCGATATCGCGGCGGATTGCCGGGAACCTGGAGATAACATCGGCCGACGGTGACGAAGACGCGAGTGCTTTTTCGACATCGAGTTCGAAAACGTAGGCCGGTTTCTTCAGGTCATAGTCCTTCACAAGGCGCGGATGCAACTTGCCGACCAAACCGATGACCTCGTCGCCGCGACGAATCGCGGCGGCCTGCCCCGGCTGTAGCGCCGGATGTTCAATTGCCGCAAAACGCACATCGGACGTGTTGCCCGTGAGCGCGAGTACGGCTTCCACATCCGACTTCACGTCAAAGAAATCGACGTTTTCTGCCTTGGCGCCCCATTGCTCCGGCACAACCGGCCCGGCAATAAGCCCGGCAAGTCGGACGACCTCTTCATGCGCATCCAGAGTACCGTGGTAGGAACGACTCGTTTCGAACAGTCGCACACGATCCTGCTGACGAGCCATATTGGTGGACGCAGCGGCCACCAGGCCCGGCCACAGGGAGGCCCTCATGACCGAGAGTTCCGACGAGATCGGATTGCTCAGCACGAGCGCCGAATCGTGGCCTGTGAATTTTGCGTTCGCTTCGGGATCGATAAAGCTGTAGGTCACGATTTCCTGGTAGTCCCGCCCGATCAGCGTCGCGGCCGCACGTTCCGTGTCGATCCGGGACTCGGTCACGGTCTCCAGCGGCGACTGCGCCGCCAGGGTAATCTCGGGGATCGAATCGTACCCGTGGATCCGCGCGACTTCTTCGATCAGGTCGACCTCGTATTGGATATCGAAGCGATGACTCGGTGCGGTAACGCTCCATCCATCGGCCGTCGGCACGACCTCAAGCTGCAGGCTTGCGAGGATCTGTGTAACTTCGGCAGCATCGATTTCAAGACCTAGCAAGTGCGCCAGGCGGCTCTTGCGCAGGACGATCGTCTCGCGCTTTGGCAAATGCTCTTGCGCGGAGTCGACGACCAGTGGGCCTGCATCGCCGCCTGCGATTTCAAGCAGCAATTGCGTGGCCCGCTCAACCGCGCGACCCTGCCCCTCCGGATCGACGCCACGCTCGAAACGCAACGACGCGTCGGTGTGCATGCCGTAATTTCGGGCCCTGCCGGCCATGAAATCCTGGGGCCAGAATGCAGCTTCGAAGAACACGTCGGTCGTCGTAGCCGATACGGCCGTGCTGAGCCCGCCCATGATCCCGGCGATGCCGATGGGGCCGCTGTCGTCGGTGATGATCAGCGTGTCGTCACGCAGCTCCATTTCTTTTGCGTCCAGCAGCGTTACTTTCTCGCCCGTTTTGGCAAGACGCGGCCGGATCGGACCCGTCAGGAGCGCCGCATCGTACGCGTGCAGTGGCTGTCCCATTTCGAGCATGACGTAATTGGTGATATCGACCACGGGCGAAATGCCGCGCAAACCGGCTCGGCGCAGGCGCTCGACCATCCAGAGGGGCGACTTCGCCGCAGGGTCGATACCGCGAATGACTCGACCGGCAAATCGCGGGCAACCCGCAGGCTCGACCAGTTCGACAGGATGGGTGTCTTCAATCGTGGCGGCAACCGGAGCGACATCGGGGTTTGTGAGCGCGGCGCCTGTCAATGCCGCTACATCCCGGGCAATACCCAGGACGCTGAAACAGTCGCCGCGATTCGGCGTCAGGTCGAGATCGATAATCGCATCCGGCAACGCGAGCAGATCCACAAGTGGCGTGCCAACCTCGGCATCGGCAGGCAGCTCCATGATCCCGTCGGACTCGTCACCCAGTCCCAGCTCGACCGCCGAGCACAGCATACCGTTCGATACCACGCCGCGAATTTTTGCCTTGCGGAGCTTCAAACCATTGGGCAACGTAACGCCTGGCTTCGCAAGCGGGGTTTTCAGGCCACGGCGAACATTTGGCGCCCCGCAGACTATGTCGATGAGTTCATCGCCACCATCCGTCACCTTGCAGACGCTCAGCCTGTCCGCATCCGGGTGTACGTCGCATTCGACCACCTCGGCAATAACGACGTCGGCGATGCCGGCCCCTTCGTAATCAATGGCGTCGACTTCGTGCCCGAGCATGGTCAGTTGATGACCGAGTTCTTCTGTCGTCAGTTCGGGACTGACCCACTCACGTAACCAGGATTCTGCAATCTTCATCGCGCTTACCTGAACTGCTGCAGGAATCGAAGGTCGTTCTCAAAGAACGTGCGCAGGTCCGTCACGCCGTAACGTAACATCGCGAGGCGCTCGATCCCGATACCGAACGCGTAGCCGGTGTATTTTTCCGGGTCCACGCCGGCCGCCTCGAGGACGTTGGGGTGCACCATGCCGCAGCCGAGGATTTCGAGCCATTTCCCTTCGCCCCAGGACACGTCAACCTCAGCCGACGGCTCCGTGAACGGAAAATAGCTGGGCCGGAACCGGAGTTCGGCCTTGCGCTCGAAATACGCCTCGACGAATTGATGCAGCACGGCCTTCAGGTGGGCGAAACTAATATGCTCATCGATAACGAGCCCTTCGACCTGGTGAAACATCGGCGTGTGTGTCTGGTCGGAGTCGCAGCGATACACACGGCCGGGCGCGATGATCTTGATCGGCACGCCTTCCTTGACGATCGAGCGAATCTGCACCGGCGATGTATGCGTTCTCAGGAGTTTGCCGCCCGGGAAATAGAACGTGTCATGCATGGCGCGCGCCGGGTGGTTTTCCGGAATATTCAGGGCCGTGAAGTTATGAAAATCGTCCTCGATCTCCGGCCCCGAACGAACGCCGAATCCGGCATTCTTGAAGATTTTCTCGATGCGCAGCATGGCCCGCGTCACGGGATGGTAGCCACCGATCGAGGCGCCCCTGCCCGGGAGCGTAACATCGACCGCATCTGCCGCGAGCTTCGCCTGCAGTGCCGCCGCCTCGAGCGCTTCGCGACGCGCAGTCAGACGCGACTGCACCTCCTGCTTGGCCTGGTTGATCTCCTGGCCGGCCGCGGAGCGTTCCTCGGCCGGCAAAGACCCCAGGGTCTTCAGACGCGCCGTGATTTCACCTTTCTTGCCGAGAAATGAGACCCGGACCGCGTCTAGTGCGGCGAGGTCGTTCGCTGCATCGATATCCGACGCAGCCTTGGAGATAAGGTCGCTCAGGGAGGTCATGGCTGTCGGAACAGGCCGGCCGGGCTTCGCCCGACCGGCGCAGTCGATCTTAACTGGCAGCTTGCTGTTCGAGACCTGCCTTCGCGGCTGCGGCAATCGCACCAAACCCTTCCGGATCGTGGACAGCGATGTCAGCCAGGACCTTGCGGTCGACTTCGATCTCGGCCTTGTGCAGACCATTGATCAGGCGACTGTAGGACAGGCCGTGCAAACGCGCAGCGGCGTTGATGCGCGTGATCCACAGCGAGCGGAACTGGCGCTTGCGCTGGCGGCGATCACGGTAGGCGTATTGTCCTGCCTTGATAACGGCTTGCTTCGCCGTCTTGAATAATTTGGAACGCGCGCCGTAGTAGCCCTTCGCTTTACCGAGGACCTTCTTATGGCGGGCTTTGGCGGTTACGCCACGTTTTACTCGTGCCATCTCTCAATCTCCTCTTAGCTGTACGGAAGCATGCGCTTCACGGCTTTCACATCGGCATCTGCGACTTGCAGCGTGTTGCCGAGTTGACGTTTGCGCTTGGACTTCTTTTTAGTAAGGATGTGATTGAGATGGGCCTGGGAGCGCTTGAAGCCACCCTTGCCCGTCTTCTTGAAGCGCTTGGCGGCGCCCCGATTCGTCTTCATCTTGGACATCGTGCTTTCCTTTTTTGGCCTTGCAGCGTACCTGAACCGGGAATCAACCCGGTCGTCGCGGCAGGCGGATTAATGACCCGAAACCGGGCCGTTACTCGCTTTTTATTCGGTGCGGTAGCCTGGCGCCTAGTGTTTCTTTGGCGCTATGACCTGGACCATCTGCCGCCCTTCCATCTGGGGCATCTGCTCCACCGAACCGTAGTCTTCCAGGTCATCTCTGACCCTGGCCAGGAGTTGCGCACCCAGTTCCCTGTGTGCCATTTCCCGACCGCGGAATCTCAAGGTGACTTTCGTTTTGTCACCGTTCTCAAGAAACTCCTTGAGCTTCCTGAGCTTGATCTGGTAATCGCCTTCGTCCGTTCCCGGGCGGAACTTGATTTCCTTTACATGAACCTGCTTTTGTTTGCGTTTCGCAGACTGGTTTTTCTTGTTCTGCTCGAACAGGTACTTACCAAAATCCATAATGCGGCATACCGGGGGCTCCGCCATCGGGGACACTTCAACCAGGTCGAGCCCTTCTTCTTTGGCCAAACTGATCGCTGCCGTGATACTCATGACCCCTGCCTGCTCACCGTCCGAGCCGATAACCCGCACCTGGGTAGCCTCGATTTCATCATTGCGCCTTACGCGCTTTGTAACTGCGATACCCAAATCCTCCGCAAATTCAACATCTTAAGCCGCAATGACCAACGGGAAACTGCCGCAGTCACAGCGGGAACGCGATTCTAATAAGCCTGCGCGCAGGAAACAACCTCGGAAACCCTAATTTTCTTAAAAAAATCAGGTGCTTTTTCCGAGAATGGTGGGCGATGCGGGTTTCGAACCTGCGACCTCCACGATGTCAACGTGGCGCTCTACCCCTGAGCTAATCGCCCTTGCTCTCGAAGGGACGCGTAAGATACTGAACGGACTGTGCGACTGCAAGGCCTTTCAGCCTGCTTTTTCGCCACTGATTCCGAGCCCCAGGGCACGAATCGAGTGGATCTCGTCGCGCAGCTTCGCCGCCTCTTCGAACTCCAGATCCCGGGCGTGCTTGAGCATCCTCTTTTCGAGCTTCGCGGCCCGCTTCAGGAGTTGCTCCGGACTCATTATTTCATAAATCGCTTTCTTTTCCGCCGCTTTGCGACTGCTCCTGCCAGGCACCGGGTACGCGGACTCCATGACGTCCGCCACCTGCTTGACGATTGTCCTGGGCGTAATGCCGTGCGTGTCGTTGTAAATCACCTGCTTTTCGCGGCGCCGGTCGGTTTCGTCCAGGGCTCGGCGCATGGAGCCGGTAATGCGATCGCCATACAGGATCGCCGTGCCGTGCACATGCCGCGCAGCACGCCCGATCGTCTGTATCAGCGAACGCTCTGAGCGCAGGAAGCCCTCCTTGTCCGCGTCCAGGATAGCGACCAGGGAAACCTCGGGCATATCCAGGCCTTCGCGAAGCAGGTTGATACCTACCAACACGTCGAAAGCCCCCAGCCGCAGGTCCCGGATAATCTCGGTGCGCTCGACGGTACCGATATCCGAGTGCAGGTAGCGCACCGCAATGCCGTGTTCCCGCAGGTAGTCCGTCAGGTCCTCGGACATGCGCTTCGTCAGGGTGGTGATGAGCACCCGCTCCCCATTCGCGGTGCGCTTGTTTATCTCGGACAACACGTCGTCGACCTGCGTGCCTGCCGGCCGCACCTCGACCGATGGATCGATGAGCCCGGTCGGACGAACGAGCTGCTCGACGATGTTATCGGCGTGTTCTTTCTCGTAGTCGCCCGGCGTCGCCGACACATAGATGGTCTGTGGCGACAGGCCCTCGAACTCGTCAAAACGCAACGGCCGGTTGTCGAGCGCCGATGGCAGGCGGAAGCCATACTCGACGAGGGTTTCCTTGCGAGAGCGGTCTCCCTTGTACATCGCACCGAGCTGGGGCACCGTCACGTGGCTCTCGTCGACAATCAGCAGCGCGTCGTCGGGCACGTAGTCGAACAGGCACGGTGGCGGCTCGCCGGGTTCCCTGCCCGACAGGTAGCGCGAGTAGTTCTCGATTCCGGAACAGTAACCGAGCTCCCTGATCATCTCTAGATCAAATAAGGTTCTCTGCTCAAGCCTTTGTGCTTCAAGCAGTTTTTCATGCTCGCGAAGGTATACCAGCCGGTCTTTGAGCTCGACCTTGATGTGCTCGCAGGCCTCCAGGAGCTTCTCGCGCGGCGTGACGTAGTGCGTCTTCGGGAAGATCGTAAATCGTGGCACGTGACGCACGACTTCACCGGTCAGGGGATCGAAGTACGCAATCGACTCCACCTCGTCATCGAACAGCTCGATGCGTACCGCGTCCCGCTCGGACTCTGCGGGGAACACGTCGATGACATCGCCCCTTACCCGGTAGGTGCCCTGGGAGAGCTCCAGCTCATTGCGCGTGTACTGCATCTCCGCAAGGCGCCGCAGGATGGTGCGCTGGTCGATACGGTCTCCCCGGGTGACGTGCAGTACCATACTGAAATAGGCCTCGGGATCGCCAAGACCGTAAATCGCCGATACGGTCGCAACAATAATCGCGTCGGGTCGCTCGATAAGCGCCTTGGTCGCCGACAGGCGCATCTGCTCGATGTGCTGGTTGATCGACGCGTCCTTCTCGATGAACGTATCCGACGACGGCACGTAGGCTTCGGGCTGATAGTAGTCGTAATAGGACACGAAATACTCGACGGCATTGTTGGGGAAGAACTCCCTCATCTCCCCGTAGAGCTGCGCCGCAAGGGTCTTGTTGGGCGCGAGGACGATCGCGGGGCGTTGCGTACGCTCGATGACGCTGGCGATCGTGTACGTCTTACCCGACCCCGTCACCCCCAGCAGAACCTGCCGTGCAAGCCCGTCATCCAGCCCCTCCGCAAGCGCGTCTATCGCGGCGGGCTGGTCGCCGGCCGGCGAGAAATCCGCAACCAGTGTAAACCGGCCGCGATCTCTATCCGGGGTATTGGGGAGGTCTGTTGTTTCACGTACCATAGCGCTGCGTACCAAAGGGGCAATCGAGTGATCTTACCAGTTTCAAAACGTATGGCTTCAGTGAAACCCTCTCCCACAGGCGCCGTCCTCGCGCTGGCTGCCGAACTGCGCGCGGCGGGCCGGGACCTGATCAGCCTGGGGGCCGGCGAACCCGATTTCGACACACCGCCGCACATTCGTGATGCGGCCATTGCCGCGATCAACGCCGGGCAGACACGCTACACGCCGGTCGACGGCACGGCCAAACTCAAAGCGGCAATTCAGGCGAAATTCTCCCGGGAGAACCAGCTGGACTACGCGCTGTCGCAAATCGTGGTTACCTGCGGCGCGAAACAGGCCCTCTTCAACCTGTGCCTTGGCCTGCTCGGATCGGGCGATGAGGCTATCATCCCGGCGCCGTACTGGGTCTCCTACCCGGACATGGTTCGACTTGCGGGCGCGGAGCCCGTCATCATCGATGCGGGGATCGACCAGGACTTCAAGATCACGCCCGAGCAGCTGGATGCGGCCATTAGCGACCGCACCCGGCTCCTGATCATCAACAATCCGTCGAACCCGACCGGTGCCTGTTACACGCGGGCCGAGATGAGCGCACTGGGCGCCGTTATCGAGAAGCACCCCGCCATCGTCGTGCTCTCGGACGACATCTATGAGCACATCCACTGGGCGGCTGACCCGTTTGTCAGCTTTGCCACGGCCTGCCCGTCCCTGCTGGATCGCACGGTCACCGCGAACGGTGTTTCGAAAGCCTACGCCATGACGGGCTGGCGCATCGGCTATGCCGCTGGGCCGCAGGAGCTCATCACGGCGATGACGACCGTGCAGAGCCAGAGCACGACCAACGCCTGCAGCGTGTCACAGGCAGCGGCTGTAGCGGCGCTCAACGGCGACCAGTCCTGCGTCCGTGAGATGGCATCCGCCTACCAGGCACGTAACGACTATTTCGTCGCGGCGCTCAACGAGATCGACGGCTTTGAGTGCCGTCCTGGCGAGGGTGCTTTTTACGCGTTCCCCAGGGTCCAGGCGGTTCTGGACGCAAGAGGGATGAAGGATGACATCCAGTTCACCGAGTTCCTCCTCAACGAGGCGGACGTGGCCTGCGTCCCTGGCTCGGCTTTTGGCGCTGCCGGTTATGTGCGCTTTTCCTTCGCCTGTTCGACGGAGACGCTGCAAGAATCCATAAGGCGGATAAAACGAGCGCTCATGGCTTGACAAGCACCGGAGGCTAGACCAAAATCGCGGCCCGCACCTAAGGGTGACCAAAATTCCCCGATAGCTCAGTTGGTAGAGCGATTGACTGTTAATCAATTGGTCCCTGGTTCGAGTCCGGGTCGGGGAGCCAGATTCAGAAAAGCCCGCTTTTTAGCGGGCTTTTTCTTTGCAGGATCGTAATCCGCACCCCATGAGTTGAAAGGACGTGGTGTAGAGCACCTCGTCGCCCTTGTGGATAGTCAGTGTCATGACACCATCCACCCGGTCTTCCTTTGCAAGATTGATGCGCGTGACGAAACGTTCCCCAAATACGACGTGGCGCGACCAGCGGTAGCGGGTATCGCCTTCCGGGCGCTCAGAATGCGACCAGTGTACGTCCACGCGCGGCTGCTTCGCGTGAATCTCGACGCTCCGGTCCAGGCGGTGCTTCTTCTTCAATGCCTATGCAGATGGTACTTGGTTTAGTTGCCGGTGCTCGCGGCGATGAAATGTCACGTCCAGCGCGATCTTCAGAAGCACCAGTATCACGAGGCCTGCCAATGGCTGTCCTTTTTCTATCAGGAAGAAGCCGCCGAGAATCAGTGCAATGTGAGTAATTGCCATGCGCTTGTACGGCAATGCCATCGCCTGCATCGGCGATAGCCGCTCGTGCTCATTCCGCCCCATGTAGTTCTCAACGAATGACCAGCCGTGCGACACAAACAAGGCCGCTATGGCGACCCAGCTGAGATTATCGAGAACCAGTCGGTAGTAGTCCTCGGGCTGCGGGTTGCTGCCCAGATCCTCCATGTGCCCCGAGTACATTCCGAACAACACCATGAAGTGGCCAAACATGAACCCGCCGTAGTGCACGAGGAAGAACAACGGCAGGAACAGCCCTTCGCGAATCTCGTCGTTCGTCGACGCGACGACCAGCCGCGCTATACCAAATAGCCCGATGATGACGTTCTCGCACCAGAACAGGAGCAGCAGGAAGAACACATCCCAATCCCACAGGAAAACACCGGCGAGTGGCAACAGGTTTGCCGCGACCAGCAGTATGAGTGACCAGCGCCCGGTCATTGGCTTGTCGAAATCTCGATCACGACGTTCCACAGGTACTGCACGAGCCCAATGAACGCCGCTTCCTCGATGCGTTCGTTGTCACCATGCGCACCGTAGCCACTGTTTATTTCGTCGACGGATCGTGCGGGTCCAATGCCGTAGGCCTGCATCCCCCTGGCGCGAACCTGCGCCATGTCCGTCGCACCGGTTGACATGATAGGCAGGACGGTCGCGTCCGGGTACATGCGCAAGGCGACGTTTTCAAGAACCTGGAACATCTCGTTGTCAATCGCTGACGGTGGTGCGGCAGGCCGGTATATGTGCTCAGGCACTATCTCGACGCGAGGATCGTCGATGACGGCCGCCAGCTTCGCGTAGAACTCGTCGACATTTTCATCCGGCAGCATGCGAATATCGATGATCGCCCTGGCCTCCGACGGGATGACGTTGCGACGAAAGCCCGCGTCGATAACAGTGGGCACCACCGACGTGCGCGAAACCGAATAATGGTAAGGGAAGGTTTCCAGGAAGTGCCGCTGGATCGCGTCGCTCTCTTCCTCGTTTTCGACATTCAGGTATCGCCACGCATCGTCCGGTGCCGATATCTCCGCCAGGCGCCGGAAATAAGTGCGTGTGGTCTCGTTGAGACGCACCTCGGTCTGCCACTCACCGGCCTTGGCAATTGCGTTGGCAAGCATGGTTACGGCATTTTGCGTCGTCGGCACAGAGCCGTGTCCGGGTTTGCCGCGTGCGATGAGGGTTACACGACGCGGCATTTTCTCGGTTGTCTCGATCCCGACGGTGCTGACTTTGCCGTCCCTGATGACGGACTGACCACCCTCCGCCAGTGCATACTCCGCGTCAATCTTGTCGAAGTGGTTTT
The DNA here is from genome assembly GCA_029881015.1 of Gammaproteobacteria bacterium. Lineage (GTDB taxonomy): Bacteria > Pseudomonadota > Gammaproteobacteria > Steroidobacterales > Woeseiaceae > UBA1847. Next base: position 11,465 of record JAOUNK010000057.1, read on the forward strand.
CGACCATGAAGTTGATACCAACCTCAGGCGTACCCTCCTCGCCGGACTCAGCGAGAAAGATAATGTCCCGCTCCAGGTCGACACCGTAGCGCTTGAGTAACTTCAGGACGATCAGCGCGGCCGCAACATTGTCCTTGTCGTCGAGCGTGCCACGGCCATAAATGAACCCATCTTCGCGATTGCCGCTTAAAGGATCGGCATACCATTTGTCCGGTTGCACACCGACGACATCGGTATGTCCCATGATCAGGATTGGACGCTTGGTGCCGTTACCCGGAATTCGGGCAACCAGATTTGCTCGCGACTCTTCCAGCGCAAAGACCTCCGATTCGATGCCTTCTTTCGCAAGTTCTGCCTTCAGGTAGTCGACGACGAGCGTCTCGTTGCCAGGCGGATTGGTCGTGTCTATCCGCACGAGTTCGACCAGGTGCCGGATCGCCTCTTCACCCGCAGCGTCCCAGTCGACCAGGTAGGACTGCTGCGCGTTTGCCGCCGTGATCGAACACAGCAACACCAAGCCGCTGATTATTCTCATGTATTTTTCGCCGCGCTTGTGGAATACCCGGGTAGGATAGCCCCTCTGCCGGAACAACGAAACACTGCCAGCCCCAGGTCGCGCTGCCCGGATCGAGGTGCGGGGAGTGACTAGTTGGACAGAAGACTCTTGAGGTGCTCGCGAAAGAGCTCACCCGTATCCGGGTGTTTGAGGCCGTAGGCAACGGTTGCCTGCAAGTAGCCTAACTTGCTACCGCAGTCATAACGCACACCGTCAAACGAATATGCGTATACGGCCGATTCGTCGAGCAGGTCGGCGATCCCGTCGGTGAGCTGGATCTCACCCCCTGCGCCCCGCCCGGTCTTCTCGAGCTTGTCGAAGATTGCCGGAGTCAGGAGGTAACGGCCGACCACGGCCGAATTCGACGGCGCATCCTCCGGTGCAGGTTTCTCAACGATCTGCGTGATGCGATTCCGGTTGGACTCATCGACAGCGACGATGCCATAACTCGACGTATGAGCCCTCGGTACCGTCTCCACGGCGACGACGCTGCCCCCGTGCTCGGCGAATTCAGCCGCCATCTGGGCAAGGCACCCGGGCTCGCCGGCAATCAGGTCATCGGCGAGATGGATAAAGAACGGTTCA
>JAOUNK010000361.1 GCA_029881015.1 Gammaproteobacteria bacterium
GCCGCCACGTTGATACCGATTCTCGTCAGGTCCGTGTTCATCGCCCTGTCCGCCGAGTGGTCGGCGGTAACGTGTGCGATTTCATGGCCGATGACGGTCGCCAGCTGGTGTTCGTTCTCCGTGACTTTAAGGATGCCGCTCAGGACGCCGATCTTGCCGCCCGGCATGGCGAACGCATTGACCGATTCGGCCTCGAAGACGGCCAGCTCCCACTCGATGTCGTTATAAGGCGGCTCGAGCACTTCTACGACGGCCTGCGCCACGCAGGCCACGAAGTCGATCGTTTCGCGATCCGTGACGAGCGGCATACTCGCGCGCATCTGGTTGAACGCGCGTCGCGCTTCGGCCTCCATTTCCGCACGCGATGCCTGGGTTGGGGCAGATGCGCAGGACGACAACAGACCAGCCGCCAGAACCAGCGGTACTGCCAATCTGATTGAATTCTTGATCATGGAAGCTCCCGGAAACCTTGCAGGATTATAGCGCCTTGGCAGGTTGTAGGCCTGCCCAAAGTTTGACCACCTGTGCGCAGTCCAGTTCCGCCGTCAACGCGGCAGGCGCGACTCCAGCTTGCGCCGCCAGCCCGCTTCGTGGGCCGTCTCTATCGCGCTGTCGACATTGCCCATCAGGCGCTTTGGCAGGGTCTGCTTGACCTTGTACTCTACACGGTAGAGGTCCCTGTCCTTCGCCCTCTGGCCGAGCAATTCGTCGCTCGTGCTGATCTCGTCCGTGAGGCCGAGATCGAGCGCACGCGTCCCGTACCAGTATTCGCCCGTCGCGACTTTCTCGAGATCGAGTTCGGCGCGGTATTTCGCAATCGCGTCCTTGAAGAGCGCATGCACGTCCTCGAGCTCTTCCTTGAGTTTCGCCCGGTCCTCATCCGTGTTCTTGCCGAACATCGTAAGCGTGCGCTTGTACTTGCCGGCCGAAATTTGTTCGAAATCAACGCCGTGGCTGTCGAGCAGCCTGTTGAAGTTCGGTAGCTGCGCAAGCACGCCGATCGAGCCGATGATGGCAAACGGGGCCGCGTAGATCTTCGTCGCAACGCAGGCCATCAGGTAGCCACCGCTTGCCGCGACCTTGTCGACGCAGACGATCAGCGGCACACCGCGATCCCGAATCCTCGATAGCTGTGAGGCGGCCAGCCCGTGCTCATGCACCATGCCACCGTGGTTCTCGAGACGCACGATGACCTCGTCGTTCTCGCCGGCCACATCGAGGATGGCGCTGACCTCTTCGCGCAACGACGCGACGGCGCTCGCTTTCAGGTCACCTTTGAAGTCGATGACAAAGCTTCGCGGCCGATCGGACGGCTCCTTGCTCTCGGCCCTGTCTTTCTTCTTGCGTTCTTTCGCCGCCTGTTTCTTCTCGCCCTTGCTTGAAACCGCATCACGCAGCGTATTGCCGAGCGTTTTGAATTTCTTGTTCAGGTTCTCGACTTCCAGGCCTTCGTGGGTTGCCTTGCGTCCGGCCGATGCCGCCACAACGATGACGGCAACGATAGCAGCAACGACCGTAATTGCCTTCAGCAGGAAGAGCCCGTACTCGGCGAAAAATGCAGCCATGATTTCCTCGTTTGATTGCGGCAGTCGCTAGACGGCGATGCCAACGTTGTTCTTTTGCAGAACCTGCTCTGCGCGATAACTCGAGCGCACCATTGGTCCCGCAACGACCTCCAGGAAGCCCTTGTCCAGGCCCTCGCGCCGGTAAGCCTCGAATTCCGCGGGCGAGACGTAACGCTCGACCGGCAGGTGATTCGGCGTCGGGCGCAGGTACTGGCCCAGGGTCAGGATATCGACGTTGGCGTCCCGCAGGTCATCCATCGTCTTGAGGATCTCGTTGTCGCGTTCACCGAGGCCAAGCATCAGGCTCGTCTTGGTCAGCACGTCAGGGCGGTGCGCCTTCGCATGTTTCAGCACGGCGATGGTCTGCGCGTAGCTTGCCCGCGGGTCGCGCACCGGGTGCGTCAAGCGCTGCACGGTCTCGACGTTCTGGGCAAACACTTCCAGCCCGGAATCGACCACGAGTTCGACGTGCTCCATGACCCCGTTGAAATCGGGCGTGAGCGCCTCGATGGCCGTCTTCGGGTTGAGCCTCTTGATCTCCCGCACGCACGCGGCATAGTGCGCGGCGCCACCGTCCGCCAGGTCGTCACGATCGACCGATGTGATCACCACGTACTCGAGCCCCATCAGCTTGACGGCCTTGCCGGTGTTTACCGGTTCTTCCGCGTCCAGCCAGCCTTTCGGATTGCCGGTATCCACGGCGCAGAAACGGCATGCCCGCGTGCACACCGAGCCCAGCACCATGATCGTAGCTGTACCCGCATTCCAGCACTCCCCGATGTTCGGGCACATGGATTCCTCGCACACCGTGCTCAGCCGATGCTCATGCACGATCTGCCGGGTACCGGAGTAACCTTTGCCCGACGGCATTTGCGCACGCAGCCACTTTGGCTTGTCGCCACGGACCAGCGGCGCAGACTCGCGACCCTGTTTCTGGCCGTTCTTGATGGCCGAAAACCCGGCGTCGGTCTGGTACTTGCTGCCGCTCTGCACGACCGGTATGCCGCGTAGTTTTTCGTTTGCCTTGCTCATGAGGGTGCGAATTGTCGCACATGCTCATCAAAGCGCAAACGTCAAAAAAAATCCCGGCCGGAGCCGGGAGAGTCAGGGGGAAATAGTAAAACGCGCCAGAAGTGTTCGGTACTGCGCCGTCAATGCAATCGCGACCAGCTCACCAACTTGACTGCGCTCTGTCGCAGATCGAAGTTACGTGCCAGAATCGCTTCGATGTCGTGCGTATCGGAGTCGTTGGCCATGGGGCTGTTCAGCTCGACAATTCCGCAGAACTCATTGCCGCCGCGATATTCCGCGTCGGTAAGGATGAATTGCGTGTAGTACTTGGCAGACATGGGATTAGATTACCCCTGGACTCCCGTTCCGACTGTGAGCCAGAGCACAAAAAGACGGCAACAGGGAGGTTTCACGCAAAAATTGAACTTCTGTCACTAATTTGCTTCGAAAAGTGGCCCGTGAAGCGTAAAATCAGGGACTTAACGGACACGGCGCACAGATTTCGTCCTGCCGCATATGTAATATCACGCCAATCCGCCGTCGCTTGCGCGGGTTTCGGACCGGAAATACCTTGAGGGATTCAGAACATGCTTGCGAAAACCCATTTCGTGAAATTCGCCGTTGTCGGGCTGGCGCTGCTGGCTGCCGGCCAGGGCTACGCGCAGGACGAACTTCGTAATACCTTTTTCAAGGAGGCTGATGCCGCCAGGGCGGCCGCCGATGCCGCCGACGCCGAGCTGTTGGCCCCGCGCACCTACGAGCGCGGCATGAA
>JAOUNK010000362.1 GCA_029881015.1 Gammaproteobacteria bacterium
CAGGTTCTCGATGTTCTCTGCGAAGTATCGAGGAATGTCGCGCAGGCGCGCGAGGTAGTCCCTGTAGTCGCCCGCATCGGTCATCCGGACGCCGCTGCTCGCCGTCAGCGCCGTCATGAAGAACCCGGAGAACGTGTTGAACGGGATGCGCGCGAGGTTCAGCTCGTAAGCCCCGATCGAATCCTCGAGCACCCAGGCAAGCAGGTCCGCATTGATACGTCCCTTCGGGCTCAGGCGGCTGCGGTCGAGGTCCCTGACGCGCGCGAGAAAACGCCGCTCGGTCGCCAGCCGTCGACTCCGATCAGCAGCCGACACCCGCGGCATGCGGTCGTTGAACGCGTCGACACCCGCGCCTGTCGCCATGACCGGGTGCTCCGACAGCAGATACTCCCAGTGCTCGTCGATGACGAGCTGCAACTGGCGGTCAGCGTCGAAATCACCAGTCTCTGCCGCGGCGACGGGCAGCAGCCAGATGGCTGCCGCCACTATCGCAAGCCTCGCATAGCAGCCCAAGGCTTACTCCAGCGCCTTGAGCGCCTCGATCCGCGCCGCCTCGAATTCGTCACCCGGAACCCAGGTAGGCAATTCGTCGGAGTTGGCGATCGCGAGCCCGGTCCAGTAGCCGAGCAACGCATCCGAAATCATGCCGTCAAAATTCCAGGTATCCGAGTATTCGTCGGTCGGCTGGTGATAGTTGACTTCGGTGTAATGATTCTGCTGCTCGCGACCCCATTCGGGCGGACGGTCCACGAAATCGGTGCCCGTATCGAGGTACATGGCCGGAACGCCGATCTTCGCGAAGCTGAATTGATCCGACCGGTAGAAGTAGCCCTTGTCGGCGAACTGGTCCGGCTTGACGACGCGGCCCTGCTCCTCGGCCACCAGCGTGACAATCTGGTCGATCGTCGACTTGCCGAGACCGACAAACGTGACGTCATGCGTATGGCCCCAGATGTTGCCGCCGTCATAGTTCAGGTTCGCGGCAATCTTGCCCGGCGGGAACGTGGGATTCGCTGCATAGTATTCGGAACCCAGCAGCCCCTGCTCTTCCGCGCCGACGAGATTGATCAGCACGGAGCGCCGCGGCGCCTCGGGCAGCGCCTTGATGGCCCTGGCGATGGCCAGTACCTGGGCCACGCCCGTCGCATTGTCCATCGCGCCGTTGTAGATGTTGTCCCCGTCCGCATTGGGCGTCCCGATGCCGAGATGATCGTGGTGAGCGGTGTAGATGACCGCCTGGTCCTTCAGCGCGGGATCACTGCCGGGAATCAGGCCGAGCACGTTGGCCGACTGCACCCGTTCGATCCCGACGTCCATCGCGAGCGAGGTCTTGATGCCGAGCGGCACCGGTTCGAAGTCGCGGTTGTAGGCGGCTTCACGAAGCGCATCGAGATCGAGGCCGGCCATTTCCACGAGCTGCCGGGCGGTATCCTCGGTGACCCATGCGTTGATCTGGCTGCGCGGCTCATCGCCTGCCGGCAACTCGAACTGCTCACCGGTCCAGGAGGTCTGCACGACCTGGAACGGATAGCCGGCCGACGGCGTCGTGTGGATGATGATCGCGCCGGCCGCGCCCTGCCGCGCCGCACTCAGATACTTGTAATCCCAGCGTCCGTACCACAGCCGGGTCTCGCCCGCGAACAGATCCGGATCCCAGTCCGGGTCGTTGTTCATCATGACCAGCACCTTGCCCTTGAGATCGACGCCCTTGTAGTCGTCCCAGTCGTATTCCGGGGCCTGGATACCGTAGCCGACGAACACGAGTTCCGCGTCTTCGACGACGGCACGCTCCTCCTGCACACCACTGCCAACGATGAACTGATCCCACTGTTTCAGCTCGAGGGTCTTGCCGTGGCCGGAGAAAGTCCATGTCGGCGGCTGCGCGGCATTCACGCCGACGAGGTCGAACGGCTGCTCGTAGCTGCCGTCTGCCGCGCCCGGTTCAAGACCCAGCGCTTTCATTTCTTCGATGAGGTAGTCACGCGCCATCTTGTCGCCACGACTGCCCGGCCCGCGTCCTTCGTAGCGATCGTCCGAGATTTCCACGACGATCCCGCGCAGGTAATCGTCCGTGATTTCCTGCGCCGCAACTTCGGCCGCCGGGTTGCCTCCCGCTGCCGCCATTGCCTTCGGCGAACCCGCCGTGGCGTCCGTTCCGGTCACAGCCGGGGACGGGTCTTCCCTGCCGCAGGCGCCCAGACCGCCCGCGATGATTGCGAGCGCAATCAGTCCAAGATTTCTCACATTATTTCTCCTGCGCCTCAGGCGCCGAATAGTTCCAGAAGGAAATTCTGCATCGCCGTCCACGAACGCCGATCGGCCTTCGCGTCGTACACCGTTCCCAGTGCGCGATCCTTCGCCAACGGGTTGCTGAAAGCGTGCAGCGTATTGCCATACGCATGCAATTGCCAGTCTGCGCCGAGATCCGTCAGTTCCCTGGCCAGGGCAAGCACGCTGTCGGGACTGGCCATCGGGTCGTCCCAGCCATGCAGCACCAGCACCCGCGCCTTGCTGCGCTTGCCGCCGCAATTGCCCGGCGGACCGAGCAGGCCGTGGAAACTTACGACACCCGCGATATCCGCGCCGCTCCTTGCCAGGTCGAGCACGCACAGGCCACCGAAACAGTAGCCGATCGCCGCCACCCTGGCCGCGTCCACCTCCGGCTGCATCCGGAGTGTACTGAGCGATGCATGCATGCGGCGCTGCAGAGCCGCCCGGTCGTCGAGCAGCGGCTGCATCAATGCGGCATTTTCGGCCGGATTGCCCCCTCTCCTGCCTTTGCCGTAAAGGTCGAGCGCCAGTGCCGCGTAGCCGAGCGCGGCGAGCCGCTCCGCCTTGTCGTCTTCTGCTCGCGAACGTCCTGACCAGGCATGGGATACCAGGACACCGGGACGCGGCCCCTCGTATTCGTCGTCCCAGGCAAGCCTGCCCTCCAGCAGCAGATCGCCGTCGCGGTATTCGATGATGCGCTCGCGAATCGTCATTGGCAGGCTCGCATCAGCGGCGTCGGACGACGAACACCTCGTAGCGCCCCTGCGGCCCGATATACCAGGACGCGATGGTGCTGGTCAGGCTCACGATGACGGCGCCGAACAGCGCCGACCAGAAGCCGCCGACCGAAAAGTCGTCGAGCATCGCGGCGACCAGGCCGAACATCGCGGCATTGAGCACGAACAGGAACAGGCCGAGCGTCACGACCGTCAGGGGCAGCGTCAGGAGGAAAGCAACAGGCCGGACGAGGCCGTTGACGAGCCCCAGCAGCAACGCGGCGAGAATGAAACTCCAGGCGCCGCTAATCGATACGCCGGGTAGCAGCGCGGACGC
>JAOUNK010000058.1 GCA_029881015.1 Gammaproteobacteria bacterium
ACGCCTGTTGCTGCGCGTCTCCGACATCATGCGAACGGGCGACCGCGTCCCGGCCGTGGGCGCCGACGTGACGCTGCGGGATGCCCTGCTCGAGATGACGGACAAGGGCCTCGGCATGACCGCGATTGTCGACGACAAGAATGCGGTTCTCGGTATCTACACAGATGGCGACCTGCGGCGCACGCTCGATACGGGCGCCGATATCCGGACCACGACCATCCGCGAAGTGATGCACACCGACTGCAAGACAACGTCCGCCGACGTACTCGCCGCCGAAGCGCTGCACCTCCTGGAGGAGAACAAGATTACCTCGCTACTGGTCGCCGATGAAAGCGGCACCCTCGTCGGCGCGTTGAACATTCACGATCTGTTTCGTGAGGGTCTGATGTGAGCCGCGGTCTCAACAATCTTTCCAGGATTCGCCTCATCGCGTTCGATGTCGACGGCGTGTTCACCGATGGCCGCTTTTACCTGTCCGACGACGGCGTGGAAACCAAGGCCTTCCACACGCAGGACGGCTACGGTGTACGCAGGCTGCTAGACAGCGGTATCGGCGTTGCCGTCATCAGTGGCCGCAACTCGGGCGCCGTCCAGCGTCGTATGGCTGAACTCGGCGTTTCGCATGTCATCCTCGGCTGCAAGGACAAAGTCGCCGCGATGGACGCGCTGGCCTCGACGCTGGGTATATCGATCGACGAGTGCGCCTATGTCGGCGACGACCTTCCCGACTTGCCGCTGCTTGAACAGGTCGGCCTGTCCGTCGCCGTTGCCAACGCGGTGCCAGCGCTCAAGGAGCGCTGCGACTACGTCACGACCCGGCAAGGAGGCTTCGGCGCGGTCCGCGAAATCTGCGATTTGCTGGTGGCGTCGGGCGACGCCGGTAGCGGATGAGCCCGCGCTCCATCACCCTGCTTGTCGTGCTGACTGCCGCTGCCCTCGGCAGCTGGTATGTCGCACGCAACAATCCTTCTGCCGAGGTCGATGAACGCCCTTACGATACCGCTCATCGCGGCTACTACCTCAAATCGGCCCGCATCCTCGGTACCGGTGAGGACGGCCTCCTGCTGTACGAAATCGAGGCGGACCGTGCGGAGCAGGAAGCCGCAGACAGAATCGAATTCACCAAGGTCCGAATTCGCTACTCGCCCACGGCCGATGTGCCCTGGGTCGTTTATGCCGACGAAGCGACATTGCGAGAAGGCAGCCCACGTATCGCGCTCCGTGGACATGTCCGCGCACTGGGTAGCGGCGGCGCCAACGGTGACGAAACCGAGATTCGCACCCAGTACCTCGAGTTCGATCCCGAGCGCTTTGTCGTCGAGACCGACGAGCGTGTGCAGATCCGCGTTGGCGCACGCAGCCTTACGGCGACGGGCATGCTAGCATCTCTGAACGACAACACGGTCGAACTGAAGTCCAATGTCCGAGGCAAAATAGTCCCCTAGGATGAACGCAAGATTACGTAAAACCCCTGCCTGCCTGTGCGCTCTCACCCTGCTGTCAGCGCCGCTGTTCGCGACCGCACAGGTCAATGATCTCGACATGCGCCTGCCGATGGACATCAACGCCGACAACACCTCGATTGACGGCAAGAACTCGATGATTATCTTCAGCGGCCTCACGCTGACCCAGGGCGACGTCAGCATTCAGGCTGACGAGGGCCGAGCCACCCGCATGGAACTCGAGGATGCGTCCTGGCGCTTTACCGGCAATGTCATCATCAACATCGGCGCCGGCCGCATACAGTGTGACAGTGCTGAGCTGCTGTTCGACGACTTTCGCCTCAAGCAGGCGATCGTGACAGGGAGCCCGGCTTTGTATGACCTGCAGCGCCCGGGAACAGACGAGATTACGCACGCCGAAGCAGGTCGCCTCAACTACGATGTCGACGCCGGCGTGATCGAGTTCTCGGAACAGGCGGTCATTACCGAGGGCGGCAACCAGATCTCATCCAGCCTGCTCGTTTACAACATCCTGGAGCAGCGTATCAATGCCGACTCGTCGGGTGAGGCAGACGACCGTGTGCGGATCACGTACACGCCGGCAAACGGTATCGAGAAGCCTGAAGACGAGAATCAATGAGCATTCTCAGCGTCCAGGATATATCCAAGAGCTATAAGCTCCGCAAGGTCGTCAAGGGACTCTCCCTCGAAATTAAAAGTGGCGAAGTTGTCGGGCTGCTCGGCCCGAATGGCGCCGGCAAGACCACCGCGTTCTACATGATTGTGGGACTCATCGCCGCGGACGGCGGCAACATATTCCTCGATGGCAAGGACCTGACCGCATTGCCGATGCATCGCCGCGCCAAGCTCGGTGTCGGCTACCTGCCACAGGAGGCTTCGATCTTCCGCAAGCTGACCGTGGAACAGAACATCCTGGCAATTCTTGAAAACCGGGACGACCTGGATCGGGCCGGTCGCGAGAAGGAACTCGAGAACCTGCTGGATGAATTGCACGTCGGTCACGTCCGGACAAGCCTCGGGATCAGCCTGTCGGGCGGCGAGCGGCGTCGCGTGGAAATCGCGCGCGCACTGGCGGCCGACCCGCTGTTCGTACTGCTCGATGAGCCTTTCGCCGGCGTCGACCCGATTTCGGTGCTCGACATCCAGCGCATAATCCGGCACCTGAGTGAGCGCGGTATCGGCGTCCTGATCACCGACCACAACGTTCGTGAGACGCTGGGCATCTGCGGGCGCGCCTATATACTCAGCGACGGGAGCCTTATTGCCGCCGGGTCGCCCGAAGACATCCTGGAGAATCAGCACGTTCGAGAAGTGTATCTCGGACAGGAGTTCAAGCTCTGAGGCAAACTGTGCATATTCGCCCCTTGTACCTGCGCATTACGCCCACAGAGTAATGGACAAGCATGCTTAAACCTTCGCTGCAGCTAAAACTCGGTCAGACGCTGACCATGACGCCGCAATTGCAGCAGGCCATCCGCTTGCTGCAGCTCCCCGTCCTTGATCTCAATGCCCAGATCCAGGAAGCCCTGGAAGAAAACATCATGCTCGAGATGGAGGACCTGCCGGACGTCCCGAGCACGTCGGCCGATACCACGGCCGAGGTCGAGACGATCAAGGCAGACGAGCTCTGGGAAGCCCGTTCGAATGAACGTATCCAGGACGGCGGCTGGAACGGCGAAGGCAGGCCCGTGGGCGAGTTCGCAGACGAGTCCGGCCAGTCGCTGCGCGAACATCTGCTGTGGCAGCTCGAGATGGAGCATTTTACGCCACGCGAGGTCGTCATCGGCGAGGCGATTGTCGATTCCATCAATGACGACGGCTACCTCAAGGCCAGTATCGAAGACATTCTCGCGAGCCTCGACGAAGAGCCGGCGGCCACGGAGCGCGAAGTCGAGAAGACCCTCGTCAAGATCCAACGGCTCGATCCGATGGGCGTCGGGGCGCGCGATCTCTCCGAGTGTATCGTTCTGCAGCTCAGTCAGCTCGACTGGAATACGCCAGGCTTGCAGCTCGCTATCGAAATTGCGGGCGCTCATCTCGACCTCGTCGCAACACGCGACTATGGCGAACTGCGGCGCAGCCTGCGCACCAGCGAGGACGATCTGCACGCCGCGCTGGCCCTGATTCGCGGCTGCAACCCGCGGCCGGGCAATGCAGTCAGCCCTGCTGCCGCCGAATACGTCATCCCGGATGTCTTTGTCCGCAAGATTGACGATCACTGGCAGGTTGAGATCAGTCCGACCGGCGTACCGCGACTGTCGGTCAACCAGGCGTATGCCAAGCTGTTGCGCGGCAGCGGCGAGCACGCTGTGCTCAAGTCTCAGCTCCAGGAGGCGCGCTGGCTGGTCCGGAGCCTCGAGATCCGCAACGAAACACTGCTCAAGGTCGCGACCAGCATCGTCACACGCCAGACCGAGTTTCTCGATCACGGTGACGAGGCCATGAGGCCCATGGTGCTGCGCGACATCGCCGACGAGATCGGCATGCACGAATCCACGATTTCACGAGTGACGACCAACAAGTACATGCACACGCCACGCGGCGTATTCGAATTCAAGTATTTCTTCTCGTCACACCTGTCCTCTGATAGCGGCGAAGACCAGTCCTCGACCTCGGTTCGCGCGAAAATCCGCAAACTCATCGGCGGCGAGAACCCGGCCAAACCGCTCAGCGACAGCAAGATCACGAACTTACTGAAAGAGGAAGGTATTTCTGTTGCCAGAAGGACGGTCGCGAAGTACCGTGAAGCTATGAATATACCGTCGTCCAGTGAACGCAGGATCCGCGAGGCGCGGTGAACAATAGGTACGAAACACGTATGAAGGAGGACCAACGGACTGTTATCCTGAACCCGCAGGTAAATCAAGAATATGGGAGACCATTATGCAATTGAATGTTTCAGGCCATCATGTCGAGGTAACTGAATCAATGAGAGAGTATGTCGGCGCCAAAGTAGACAAGATCGGCCGACATTTTGACATCGTGTCTGACGTCCAATGTATCCTGACTGTCGAGAAGCTCCAGCACAAAGCCGAAGCGACTGCCAGCGTCAATGGCGGTACTATCTACTGCGACCACACCGAAGAAGATATGTATGCTGCGATCGACGGCCTGGTCGACAAACTGGAACGGCGAGTTCGTAAGTACAAGGAAAAACTCGTCGATCACCACGCAAGAGATAAACACAAAGAACGATACGCCTGAGCAATCGATCCCGGCGCGATCCGCCAGGATCGCGCCGGTTGATCCCAGGTACATCCCTACCCCTATGTCCCTACAAGATTTCATCAAGCCGGACGGCGTGCTGTGTAACGCAAATGCGCGCAGCAAGAAGCATTGCCTCGAGATACTCAGCGAACTGCTGGTCCGCAATCTCCCCGATATCGCAAGCGACGATATTTTCGAGTGCCTGATCAGCCGTGAGCGGCTCGGCTGCACGGGCCTGGATAGGGGCGCTGCATTTCCACACTGCCGTATCGAAGGCATTGACGAGAGCGTGGCCGTGCTCATCAAGCTATCGGAGCCCGTCGATTTCGAATCCCCTGACGGGGAACCTGTCGATATCGTTGTTGGCATGATCGTGCCGGAGGACGTCAACGACCAGCACCGGGACGAGGTGAAGCTGGTTGCCCAGGTACTTGCCGATGAGGGACTCCGTGCCAGGCTGCGCGAAATGAACAGCAGCAAGGATCTCTATAACGCGCTGGTCAACGGCGCCGCGATGACATGCCAGGCGAACTGCGCCTGATCATCGTTAGCGGGCTGTCGGGTTCCGGCAAGTCCGTTGCACTGCATGTCCTCGAAGACCTCGGTTACTACTGCATAGACAATCTGCCCGTTGGCCTGTTGCGCGCCGCTGTGGCTGAGGTGCGCCGGCAGAACGGTGTCGCGCCCCGGCACCTTGCGGTCGGCGTGGACGCCAGGAATACTGCCGCCAATCTCGCCGCACTGCCGGACCTGCTGCGAGACCTGCGCGAGCAGAATGTATCGACCGACGTCATCTTTCTGCATGCCAGCGACGAGATCCTGCTACAACGCTACGGCGAAAGCCGGCGACGCCATCCGCTAGCCGCACAAGGCACGCAATTGCGCGCCGCGATTGCTTCCGAGCGCGCGGTACTGGCCGAGGTCCAGCAATCCGCGGGCCTGGTCATCGATACATCACAGACCAGCATCTACGAACTGGCCGACTCTATTCGTTCGCGGGTCGATTGCCGCGAGTCACAGGCATTGTCGGTGCTCATCGAAAGTTTTGGATTCAAGTACGGCATTCCTGCCGATGCCGATTTCGTTTTCGACCTGCGCAGCCTGCCCAACCCTTACTGGACCGTGAAATTGCGCGGCCTGACCGGCCTCGATGACGAAGTACGCAGGTTCCTGGACGACCAGGAAAAATTCACGGCGATGTTCGACGACATCTGCGGATTCCTGGGGCGCTGGATGCCGCATTACCGGGACGCCAATCGCGGCTACCTCACCGTGGCCATAGGCTGCACCGGCGGCCAGCATCGCTCCGTCTACATGACCGAGAAGCTCGCTGCGGCGCTGCGGCAAATCCACGACCCGATCCTCGTGCGCCACAACAGCCTGCCGGAGCATCGTCTCAGTCCGGACTAAGCTGCTAAACTCCGCGTCCATGGAAGGGAGAGAGAGCACACAGGCCAACGTCGAGCTCCTCCGCGAGAGGCTCGGGAGCGGTCGTCTGCGATCCGCTGCCATCATGGTCAACAGCCTGCATCCGTCCGAAATCGCGCGCCTCCTCGAGTCCCTGCCCCTCAAAGATCGATCCGTCCTCTGGAAAATGGTGGAACACGACCTCGGCGGCGACGTTCTCGTCGAACTGGCCGAAGAGGTTCGCGACGGCCTGCTCAAGGACATGGGTCCGGACGAGGTCATCGCCGCAACCGAGGGTATGGAGGTCGACGACCTTGCCGACCTGCTGGCCGACCTGCCGGAAACCGTTACGCAGAGAGTCCTTCAGTCTCTCGATGAACAGGACCACGAGCGCCTGAAACAGGTCCTCGCGTACGACGAGGAAAGCGCCGGCGGCATGATGAACGTCGACGTCGTGACCGTGCGTCCCGACGTCACGCTTGAGGTCGTCGCGCGGTACCTGCGCCTCGTCGGGCAGATACCTGACGGCACCGATTCGATTTTTGTCGTTAGCCGCGACAACACGTACATCGGGTCACTTTTTCTTTCTCGCCTGCTGACCCATGATCCCGAGGACATGGTCGCAAGCGTCATGTCGACTGACCTGATGCCCATACCGGCGCATACGCCGTCGAGCCAGGTTGTCTGGGAGTTCGAAAACCGCGACCTGTTGTCGGCCCCCGTTATCGACGATGACTACCGTGTTCTCGGCCGCATCACGGTCGACGACGTCGTCGATGTCATTCGTGACGAGGCCGAGCACGCTTTCATGGGCGCCGTCGGCCTCGACGAAGAGGACGACATGTTTGCGCCCGTCTTCAAGAGCGCTACGCGCAGGGCATTGTGGCTCGGTGTGAATCTCGGCACGGCGTTTCTCGCAGCGGCGGTAGTCGATCAGTTCAAGACCACGCTCGATGCCATTGTGCTGCTTGCCGTGCTGATGCCGATCGTACCGAGCATGGGCGGCGTTGCCGGCACGCAATCACTCGTGATCATTACGCGCGCCATCGCCCTTGGCCAGATCAACAAGGCCAATGCCGCGGGTATCTTGCGCAAGGAGCTGGCCGTTGGTGTCCTGAATGGACTGGGCTGGGCGGCCATCGTGTCGCTGTTTACGTACTTGTGGATCGGCGACTGGCGCATCGGCGGCATTCTCGGCGGCGCCATGATCATCAACATGTTTATCGCTGCCGCCTCGGGCTTTTTCATCCCGTTGCTGCTGAAACGTCTGAAGATCGATCCGGCGCTGGCAGGTGGCGTGGTCCTGACAACGGTCACGGATGTTGTCGGCTACATGGCGTTCCTGGGCCTCGCCGCGATCTTCCTCATGTAAATGCGCTGAGGTCTTTCTTGATCCAGCTCGGCGCGAACAAGCGCGGTACCGCGGCACCGTTCACAAAATCCAGCAGCTCGTCCTTGACCTTCATCGCATCCCGGTAGCCAAGCCCGATAAGTTCACGGGTGTAAGCCTTCTCGAACAACAGGAAACTGAGCAGGCGATTCTCACTCTTGTTCTTGCCGCCCACGCCGCGCAACAAAGCGCGTATCGCGAATGGCAGCTCCTCACGATGCTTGTGCGCGATGACGCGCAGATCTTCGCTCGGCACGATCAGCATGGTATCGATGGGCCGCATGGTGGTGTCGCCGACCTGGACGCAATCGTTGGGCAACGTATCGAGAATTTCGTTGATGCGTGTAACGCGCTCGAGATCCGAGTACAGCCCGTCCATGAATAAAGTGTCGAGCATGTAGCCGGCGATCTGCGCAAAGCTCGGCGGGTCACCTGGCGCATCCGGTGTCTTTTCACCGGTCTCGTCCCGAATGCCGATGACGAGGATGCGATCGGCGCCGAGATGAACCGCCGGGCTCAGCGGCGTCGCCTGGCGCATTGCACCATCACCGAAGTACTCATTGCCTATACAGACCGGCGGGAAAATCATCGGCACGGCAATCGACGCCATCAGGTGGTCCAGGTTCAGATCGGTCTGCTTGCCCAGCCGCCGGGTACGTTCCCAGCCTTCCAGGTCGGTACTGCCTTCGAAGAACGTCGACGATCTCGCCGACGCGTAACCCGCAGCGGTCACCGCCACGGCGTCGAGGCAACCCGCCTCGATAGCGTCACGAATACGCGGGAAGTGGACGTTCTGGCTTAACAGGCTGCGCAGCGGCGCATTGTTGAGCAGGGACTTCGGTGTGCCGACGAGCCAGCCGCCCAGCACCAGCGAGGCCATCCAGTGCAGACTGCTTTTCAGCATGGTCAGGTTGTCGGTCTTGTAGACGTGGTGGCAGCGGAAATGGCCCCAGACGCGTTCCAGCTCAGCCATCGCCGATCGGAAATTCTGCGCACGGGACGCCAGGACCACCGAATTCACGGCCCCGGCGGACGTGCCGCTGATGACAGAGAACGGATTCGGCTGGCCGTGCGGCGTCAGTTCCGCAAGCGCCTTGAGCACGCCGACCTGAAAGGCCCCGCGCGCGCCGCCGCCCGGCAGCACCAGCGCGGTTTTGACCTTTTCGGGCGCGTCGTTCATAGGATCATGCCAAAGTGATTCATCGTCATGTACAGGATCGTATTATAATGTGCATCCAATACACGGACCCGTATCATGAAACGAAACATTACACTCGCCCTTGGTTCCGCCGCACTGGCAGCGATAATCGCGAGCTTCACCTCGATCGGCCTGGCCAACGACCAGGTGACCACAGGCGACGTTGCGCCCGAGTTTGAGCTCTCCGACCAGAACGGTCAGCTACATTCGCTCGAGGACTATCGCGACCAGTGGGTCGTGCTCTATTTCTATCCGAAGGACGAGACCCCCGGCTGCACCACCGAGGCCTGCGAGTTTCGCGACAATATCTTCGCGTACCGGGAACTCAACGCGCAGATTCTCGGCGTCAGTCTTGACGACGCGGAATCGCACAAGGCGTTCGCCGAGAACCACGGCCTGCCGTTTCCATTGCTCGCAGATGTCGATGGCGAGGCGGCTTTGGCGTATGGCGTAAAGACGCGCTGGGCTGGAATGACCGTCGCCAAGCGCCAGACCTTTCTTATCGGCCCGGATGGCAAGATCGCCAGGCACTATGAAAAAGTGGTTCCTGCCGAGCACTCCGCACAGGTGCTCGCCGACCTCAGGGAACTCGCGACCGACTAGTGCAGCTCGCGGATCGCGTCATCGAGGCCCGCAATCGTGAGCGGGTACATGCGATCGTCCATGATTTCCCGTATCAGCTTGGTTGACGGCGTATAGTCCCAGCGATGCCGTGGCTCAGGATTGAGCCAGACCGCCTTCGGGTACGTATTCAACAGGCGCTTGATCCACACGGCGCCGGGCTCCTCGTTCCAATGCTCAACGCTGCCACCTGCGTAGACAATCTCGTAGGGACTCATCGTCGCGTCACCGACGAAAATCAGCTTGTAGTCCGACCCGTACTTGTGCGCGATATCCAGCGTGGGCGTCTTCTCCGAGTGCCGGCGACGGTTGTCCTTCCAGAGACTCTCGTAAATGAAGTTGTGGAAATAGAAATACTCGAGGTGTTTGAACTCCGTGCGCGCCGCCGAAAACATTTCTTCGCAAATGCGCACGTGGTCATCCATGGAGCCACCGATGTCGAGGCAAAGCAGGACCTTGATCGCATTGTGGCGTTCAGGAACCATGCGAATATCGAGCATGCCTGCATTGCGCGCCGTCTTGTCGATCGTATCGTCCAGGTCGAGCTGGTCCGCGGCACCTTCTCGAGCGAACTTCCGCAACCGACGCAGCGCCACCTTGATGTTGCGCGTGCCCAGTTCAAGCGAGTCGTCCAGGTTGCGATACTCGCGCTTGTCCCAAACCTTGACGGCGCTGCGGTTGCGCGACCCCTCTTGCCCTATCCGCACGCCCTCCGGGTTGAAGCCATAGGCTCCGAACGGTGAGGTACCTGCCGTGCCGATCCATTTGTTGCCACCTTCGTGACGCTCTTCCTGCTCGTCGAGGCGTTCCTGCAGTGCCCGCATCAACGCCTCAAAGCCACCCATGGCCTCGATCTGCGCACGCTCCTCCTCGGTCAGCAAGAGCTCGGCCTGCCGTCGCAGCCACTCCTCGGGGATTTCCTGGAAGAGATCGGCCAGCGAGTCTTCGACACCCTTGAAGTAGGCACCGAAGATCCGATCGAAGCGATCCAGTTCTGACTCATCCTTGACGAGCGTGGCGCGAGCCAGGTAGTAGAAGCTGTCGACGCTTTGACCGGCGAGGCCTTTCTGCATGGCCTCGAGCAGCGTCAATAACTCGGTGACTGACGTCTTCATTCCGCCCTCGCGGAGCATGTAGAAAAACGGCAGCAGCATGAGCTTATTGCGGGTTCGTGCGGCGATCCAGGAAGACGAGCTGCTCGAACAGGTGAACATCCTGCTCATTCTTGAGCAGCGCACCGTACAGCGGCGGAATCGCATTGCGACTGCCTTCGCCGCGCAATGCCTCCGGCGGGATGTCTTCGGCGAGCAACAACTTGATCCAGTCGAGCAACTCGGACGTCGACGGCTTCTTCTTCAGGCCGCGAACGTCGCGGACCTTGTAGAACGCGTTAAGCGCCTCGGCAAGCAGTTGCCTTTTCAGATCCGGGAAGTGCACATCGACGATCTCGGCCATGGTGTCCGGGTCCGGGAACTTGATGTAGTGGAAAAAACAGCGGCGCAGGAATGCGTCGGGCAACTCTTTCTCGTTATTGCTCGTAATGACAATGATCGGCCTGTGCCGTGCCTCGACCAGCCTCTTCGTTTCGTAAACGTAGAACTCCATGCGATCGAGCTCGCGCAGCAGGTCGTTGGGAAACTCGATATCCGCCTTGTCGATCTCATCGATCAGCAACACCGGCTGCTCCTCCGACTCGAAGGCTTCCCAGATCTTGCCACGCATGATGTAGTTCGCAATATCATGGACGCGATCGTCGCCGAGCTGCGAATCCCGAAGACGCGCGACGGCGTCGTATTCGTACAGCCCCTGCTGGGCCTTGGTCGTTGACTTGATATGCCACTCATACAGCGGCTTGCCCAGCGAACGCGCAACCTCGATCGCCAGCTGCGTCTTACCCGTACCGGGCTCGCCTTTTACGAGTATAGGACGCTCGAGAGTGACGGCCGCGTTCACCGCCATCATCAGGTCGTCCGTCGCGATATAGGAACTTGTGCCCGTGAATTTCTTGTCAGTCATCGACTTGTCCGTAACCTGTCGCACTGACTATCTTACCGCCTGTCGGGTATCAGCGTCAGGGTATACGCAGCCGCACCGGGCAAATAGGGATTCGGACGCCCGTCGACCCAGTCGTCATGGCCGCGCCCGAAAAATTCGGACAATGGATGCGCGCTCTGGCTGGTTGGCATATGC
The DNA here is from genome assembly GCA_029881015.1 of Gammaproteobacteria bacterium. Classification (GTDB taxonomy): domain Bacteria; phylum Pseudomonadota; class Gammaproteobacteria; order Steroidobacterales; family Woeseiaceae; genus UBA1847. The sequence continues at coordinate 11,477 of JAOUNK010000058.1, forward strand.
AGGATGCTGTTGGCCTCATCTCCCGGGTAAACGGCATAGCGTTGCGATGCCCCGAACGAGGGGCCCTGCGCCTTCGGCATGTCGAGATCGCCGTTGAGCTGGTCCGCGGGCATATCGAGATAGCTTCCCAGCACCGGGATATTGCGGCTCAGCGGATGTCGAATCGACGCCGTATTCACCTCGCCCCAGGTCCGCTCGGACAGCGGTCCTTCGAAGTTACCGGTGAACCATGCGATGTTCTGTTCAACCGCGGCCAGCATGAGTTCCTGCCAGGTGCGGTAGTTGGCGGGCAGCAGGTGCATGGGCCGCTCGGTCACGACGGACCAGAGTGGCCCCTCGAACTGGTTGCTGAGACGCAAGCGCACATCGTCGCCATACGTCTCCCAGGCCGGCGTCATCAACGCGTGGAAGACCCGGCGTTCGACCTCGAGGCGAAAAGCGCGCACAAGCCGATAGCCCGTCGATTCGGGCACCGCTCGCGGTATCCAGTTCTCGACCAGCGCGCGGTACTCGGCCAGCGCCGGATTCGCGGCAAGCGCATCGGCATCCAGGACATCGAGCAGCAAGTCACGCCAGCGAGACAGGAACAGCGCGCGATCGTCGTACTGAATTGCCAGCATGTCCTCGGGCGTGAACGTATCTTTAGCGAACAGGCCATCGCGTATCTGCCGCGCACGCGCGCCCAGGTCGTACCCGCCATCGCCGACCACGCGTAGCGCGTCGGCATCCGCGACACGCGCATTCGCGGTCCAGATGCGGCCGCTCTCCGGATTCATGACACGCGGGTATTCGGAGGGCGCCAGCCAGCCCTGCCAGCCATGCTCCTCGCTCCAGTCGGCCGGAAGCATCGGGTCGAAACCCGCCTTGCGCGGAATCCGCCCGGCAATCGTCCACCCGATATTGCCGCCGGCGTCGCCCGTCACGAAATTTTGCGGCGGCATCGACAGGGTGTTCGCAACGTCCATGGCCTCGGCAACCGTGGCAACCGTCTCGAGATCGAGCAGTCGCAGGTTAAGACCTTCGGGTTTGTGCGCGATCCAGCTCACGG
>JAOUNK010000363.1 GCA_029881015.1 Gammaproteobacteria bacterium
CCGGGACGACGACAGCTCATTCGAGCGCATCGTCAACAAGCCGACACGCGGTATCGGCGCCCGTACGCTCGACATGATGCGCTCTTACGCGCGCGCCAATGCGTGCTCGATGTGGCGCGCCGGTGGCGCTATCGCCAGCGACGACCTCAACGGACGCGCTGCGAATGCCGTCAATGCCTTCATGTCGCTCATCGAACGTATGGCCCGGGAGACGCGTGGGCTCGACCTGCACGACCAGGTGGATCATGTCATTCACCTCAGCGGTCTCGCCGGCTTCTTTGAAAAGGAAAAGGGCGAGAAAGGCGAAACGCGTATCGAGAACCTGGCGGAGCTCGTCAGCGCCGCAAAGAGTTTCGAGCCCGACCCGGCCGAGGAGATGTCGCCACTCGACGAGTTCCTGGCGCATGCCGCACTCGAGGCGGGCGAGGGGCAGGCCGATGCCTGGGAAGATTGCGTACAACTGATGACCATGCACTCGGCCAAGGGGCTCGAGTTCCCTCTCGTCTTCATGTGTGGCTTGGAGGATGGCCTGTTTCCCCACCAGCGTTCGATCTCGGACCCGCATGGGCTCGAGGAGGAACGTCGCCTGTGCTACGTCGGCATCACGCGCGCCAAGCAGACGCTCTACATCACGCATGCCGAACAACGACGCCTGCACGGTATGGACAATTTTGCGCAGCCTTCGCGCTTCATTGCCGAGATACCCGGCGAGCATGTGGAAGAGGTGCGCCCGCGCGTGCAGGTGTCCCGCCCGTTGCACACGCCCGCGAGGCCCCGTCGCGGACAGACCTCGACATCCCCCGGGAGCGACCTGGGTATCCGCCTCGGTCAGCGCGTGCACCACAAGAAATTCGGTGACGGCGTCATTCTCAACTGCGAGGGCCAGGGGGCTCACGCGAGGGTCGAGGTCAACTTTGAGTGCACCGGCACAAAATGGCTCGTTTTGAGCTATGCGAATCTCGACTTGATGTAAACTACCGCCGATGAAAATTCTAATCCTCGGCGCAGGCCAGGTGGGCTCATCCGCCGCCTATCACCTGTCGCGGGAAGAGGCCAACGAAGTCACCGTTGTCGATATGCGTGCCGGCGTCCTTCGCGAGCTGCAGGACCGCCTCGACATTCGCACGGTAGTGGGCCATGCGGCCTACCCCGAGGTCCTCGAGCGCGCCGGCGCCAGCGACGCCGACATCGTCGTGTCGCTGACTGACTCCGACGAAACGAACATGGTCGCCTGCCAGGTCGCGTATACGCAGTTTCGTACACCAACCAAGATCGCGCGCATCCGTTCCGCCGAGTACATGAACGCGAACAAGCTGTTCACACAGGATGCGATTCCGATCGACGTGCGCATCAGCCCCGAGCAGCTTGTCTGCACGTTTGTCGAACAGTTGATTCTCTATCCCGGCTCAACCCAGGTGCTGGATTTTGCCGGCGGCCGCGTGCGCCTGGTCGGCGTTCGGGCTGACCGCGACGGCCTGCTGGTCGGCCAGCGTATTGCCACGCTCAAGGATCACATTCCTAACTCCGAAGCGCGCATCGCGGCCATCTACCGGCACGGCAATGCGATGCTGCCCGACGGCGACACGGTCATCCAGGAAAACGATGAGGTGTTCTTCATTGCCGACCGCAAGGACATCCGCGTGTTCATGAGCGAGATCCGCCGGCTGGAGGATCCCGTTCGCCGTGTTGTTATCGCCGGCGGCGGTAACATCGGCGTACGCCTCGCGCTGGCCCTGGAGCAAACCAACCAGGTCAAGATTATCGAGCGCGATCCACAGCGCGCACGCATCATCTCCGAGCAACTCAACAAGGCGATCGTGCTGGTCGGCGATGCCGCGGACGAAGAGCTGCTGCTGGAGGAGAATATCGACAACGTCGACGTGTTCTGCGCGTTGACCAACTCGGAAGAGGCCAACATCCTGAGTTCGATGTTGTCGAAGCGCCTTGGGGCCCATAAGGCCATGGCCCTGATCAACCGGGCGTCCTACGTGGACCTTGTTGAATCGGGCAGCATCGATATCGCCATTTCGCCACAGCAGGTGACGATTGGATCGTTGCTCGCGCATGTCCGGCGCGGCGACGTCGTCAAGGTGCATTCCCTGCGCCGGGGTGCGGCTGAAGCGATGGAAGCCGTTGCCCACGGCAACGCGGAGAACTCGAAGGTCGTTGGCCGGAAAATCGAGGACATCGAGCTGCCGAAGGGTACGGCGATCGTCGCTATCGCTCGCAACGACAAGGTAATCATCGCGCATCACGATACGGTCGTTGAGGCAGACGATCATGTCATCCTGTTCATGACCGACCGGCGCAAGATCGAAAAGCTCGAGAGCCTGTTCCAGGTTGGCGTTTCGTTTGTCTAAGGTCGGAACTTCATGAACTGGAAGGTCGTACTGCGCATTCTCGGCCTGCTGCTGATGATGTTCAGCCTGACGATGCTGCCGCCGATCGTCTTCAGCATTTACTACAACGATCACTCGTGGCTGCCGTTTGTCGAGGGCTTTGGCCTGACGCTTGTCGCGGGTTTCCTTTGCTGGCTGCCCTTCCACCGATCCCGGAAAGACCTCAGGCTGCGTGACGGCTTTCTCGTCGTCGCCGCTTTCTGGACCGTACTGGGAACCTTCGGTGCGGCACCGCTTTATTTCTCGGATGTCCTGTCGCTGTCGTTCACGGACGCCGTGTTCGAATCCATGTCGGGACTGACGACGACAGGTGCGACCGTGCTGACCGGCCTCGATGAACTGCCCGCGTCAATCCTGTACTACCGGCAGCAACTCCAGTGGCTCGGCGGCATGGGCATCATCGTGCTGGCGGTCGCCGTACTGCCGATGCTCGGCGTTGGTGGCATGCAGCTCTACCGGGCCGAGACACCGGGGCCCGTCAAAGACACCAAGCTGACGCCGCGGATAACAGAAACGGCGAAAGCGCTCTGGTACGTCTATCTCGCGTTCACCATTGCCTGCATGGTCGGCTACCGCGTCGCGGGCATGGGATGGTTCGATGCGCTCTGTCACGCCTTCTCCACGGTCGCCATCGGCGGCTTCTCCACACACGATGCCAGTATCGCGGCATTCGACAGTACGTCGATCGACCTTATCTGCGTGTTTTTCATGTTCGTGGCCGGTATCAATTTTTCACTGCACTTCTTTGCCTGGCGCTACGTGACCATCAAGCACTACTTCCAGGATCAGGAATTCCGCGCCTACAGCTTTATCCTGCTCGTGCTGTCGTTAGTGGTTATCGCCTCGTTGTTCCTGTACCGCGGCTTTGCCGATCCGTTCGACACTTTCCTGGATGGCCTCTTCCAGTCGGTGTCGATCGCGAC
>JAOUNK010000364.1 GCA_029881015.1 Gammaproteobacteria bacterium
CGATCGGCTGCCTTGCAAAGCGCCGCCCTGAACCCTTCGGGATTGCGCGCGGTCTCGATGAACAGGCCCACGACGCGCGTCTCGGGCAGGTCCAGGACGAAGTCCAGGTACTCGTCCATCGCGACGCTGAGTTCATTGCCGGTCGAGACCGCAACGTTGATGCGCAGGCGTTCGTCGCAGTCGATGAGCCCCGACATGCCGGCGCCCGAGTGGCTGATAAGTGCGATCGTTCCCGGCGCGGCGTGCGAGGTGCTGTCGAAACCACAGGTCCAGACATGATCGCGAACGTTGTAAAAGCCCATGCCGTTGGCGCCGCACACGAGCATGCCCGCAGCCTCGATCTTATTTCGAACCCGCTCCCGCAAAGGCGGCATCGAGTCGTCATCGATGTACAACGTCGACTGGATAACCGCGGCAGGCACGCCCGCGGCGATGGCCTCGTCGAGCGCGGTTTCTATGCGGTGGTCGCCGACCGCGAAGACAACCAGGTCCGGGGTGTCCGGCAGCTCGGCCAGCGCGGCATGGCAACGGATTCCCTGCAGTTCCTCGTAGCCCGGGTTCACGGGGTAGATCTCGCCCCGGAAGCCGCCGCGGCGCAGGTTCCTGAGAGCCCAGTAACCCAGTGACCCCGCCCGTGCCGACGCCCCCACAACAGCGACCGAGCGCGGCCGCAGCAGTGGATCGAGGCGATGCTTCACGCCATGCCCCGGCTAGTACGGTCCCGGCGGTGTCGCGCTGCGACGCGGCGGGAACCAGAACGGCTTGTCGACGACCGTCGCCCTGGCCATCTTGCGGTTCCAGTGCATCTCGCGCTGGTAGTAGATCTCAACCCAGACCGTGTCGCCGGGCTTGCCGTGCGGCATCCTGACCGTGCCGAGCGCGATGTTCTGTTTGCACACGGGCGACCAGACCGCCGAGGTGACAAAGCCGATGTTTCCGCCACGCGCTTTCGCGTTCGAAAAGATGTAGGAATTGTGGGCAGGCTTGTTGCCTTCGATATCGAGTTTCACGAGCCGCCAGGTCGAGCCGCTGCGTTTTTCCTCGGCGAGAGCGCGGCGACCGTTGAAGTTGGGCTTCTTGAAGTCGACGAGCCATTCGAGGCCCAGCTCGAGTGGCGAACGCGACACGCCCGTGCGCACCGTTTCGTCGCCGGGCAGGAACTCCATGTAGGCTGCCAGGTACCCGGCCTCGATGCGCGCCATCTCCAGCGCGCTGGTACCGATCGCACGAATACCGTGCAACTTGCCCGCCTCGAACAGGGCATCCCAGAGGGCTTCCGCCTTGTCCGGGTCGATCCAGAGCTCGTAACCGAGGTCGCCCGTAAACCCCGTGCGCGACACCATCAACTCGGTGCCCTCGAAGTCGACGTGCATCAGGCCGAACGGCTTGAGGTCACCAAGGCCGTCGAGGTTCATCTTGCTCAACACGCTGTACGACGTGGGTCCCTGCACGGCCAGCGCGGCAACGTCTTCGGTCTCGTGGGTGATCGTCACATCGAAGCCGATGGCGGCCGCGATCAACCACGAATAGTGACGCTCCTGCGAGCACAGGCGGTACTCACCCTGGCGCAAATGAAATAGGGTGCCGTCATCGATCACCTGTCCGTTGTCGTCGCACCAGACCGCGTACGCGACACGACCCGGCCGTATCTTGGCCATGTCACGCGTGACGAGCCGGTTGAGGTAGTCGAGCGCGTCGGGACCGGTGATGCGGTACTTCGTCATCGGCGTCAGGTCGAACACGGCGGTCGCGTTGCGGATCGCGAAGTACTCGGTGTCGGCGCAATAGAGCTCGTTCGCGCTCGAATAGCCCTTCCACATGTGCCACTCGTTGACCCTGTCGAGTTCCGCAAGACGCGGGTAAAACGGAGACTTCAGGCGCCCCTGGTGTACTGGCTCGTGTTTCATGCGGCTTTCTCCCGGCTCAGGATGGTTCGGGCAGCGTTTCTGCCCGCGGCACCACTCACGCCTCCGCCCGGGTGCGAACCCGCACCGCAGAGGAACAGGCCGTCGATCGGCAACGCGTATTGCGCGGCGCCGTTGACGGGGCGAACGAACAGGAACTGGTCCAGCGTCAGTTCGGCATGGTGCCAGTGACCGCCGGTGATATGGAACTCGCGTTCGATGTCTGCCGGCGTAAGCAGTTCGCTGGCGCTGATGCGTTGCTCGATATCCGGTGCATACCTGGCGATCGTCTGAATCACGGTTTGTTTGAATGCTTCTTTCGCGGCGTCGTCCCAGCCGGCCTTGAGGCCATACGGCGCGTACTGAACCACCGCCGACATCACGTGCTTGCCGGTCGGCGCCAGCGAGTCGTCGCGGAAACTCGGGAAGGTCATCTCGACAACGGGCTCGGGTGAATACTCGCCGTACTTGGCCGGGTTGAATGCCCGCTCCACGTAGTGCTCGTCGCCCGCGATGACGATCCTCTGCGCGAAGTCTTTCTTCTCGAGGCCATCGATCGTCGGCAGGCCGTCGAGCGCGAGGTGCAGCTTGGCGGCATTGCCGCGTGCCCGCAGGTGATGGATGCGCCGGGCGAAACCCGTTTCGACGTGCTTGGCGCCGACAAGCTGCATCACCGTGCGCTTGGGGTCGGCGTTCGAGACGACCTTGTAGCTGGAGAAGGTCTCCCCGCTGACCGTCTCGACGCCCGTCACACGACCGTTGTCGATGACAATACGCTTGACCGGCATGCCTGTACGAATGGTCACCCCGGCGCTCCGCGCTGCGTGCGCCAGTTCCTCGCTGATGCTGCCCATGCCACCTTGCGGCACGGCCATACGCCCGTGATCACCCGCCTGCCGGTACAGGTAGGTCATCATCGTGTTGGGCGAGCGTGGCCCCAGGTGCGTCCCGAGTACGGCATCGAGGCTGATGGCACCCTTGAGCAAGGGGTTTTCGAAGCGCTCCGTTAGCTCGTCATGAATGTTCATGCCGATGATGCGCAGGAACTCCCGCATCTCGTCCTTGCCCAGGCGACGCACGTCCAGGCCGAGCCGGGCAAGGGCGAACAGGTCCTTCCAGCTTTTCGTGCCCAGCCGCGGCGGCGGTTTGTTCAGGTAGGTTCGCAGCAGGTCGGCAAAGCGCGTTGTCCGCTTGCGAAAGCGGCGGAACTGTTCGGCGTCTTCATCGGCAACACCCGTGACCTTGTCCGCCGTGATGCGGACGTGTTCGCCATCGGCGCCAAGCGCGATGGTCGTCATGTCCTCGGTCGCCAGTTGCGGCGCGAGTTTCAGTTCTTTCCGGACTTCGGGTTGCAACTGGTACAGGAGGTGCGCGCAGGCTGACGTGGAATAGCCGTCCGCGAATTCCCGGGT